>JAYTRQ010000200.1:0-6302 GCA_043746125.1 Armatimonadota bacterium
GTCAACCGATTTCTGGAAGACACTAGTGTCATAACCACGCTGGCCTATCTCCTGAGCCGGGGCACTCTTCTGCCCCGGCTCTTTGAGGCGCACCGGCGGCGGCGCGATCAGTTCATACTGGCGCTGGTCTTTGGGCTGATCGGCGGCAGCGAGTTGATCTTTCCCGGTGACCGTTACCCCTACGTGACCCACACGCTGGCGGCTGCTTTCGCAGGCTATGCTGGCGGCTGGGCACTGGGGCTTCTGACTTGCTCTGCCATGACGATCTTCGCGATAGCCGCCTGGCTACTGGGGATTAGCCAGACGGCACTGCCGCACTATGCCCTGGCGGTTGTGTCTGCGAGTCTGGTCGGCAGCACGCTGGCGGCTACGCGGCGCTGGCTGGAAGGTCGGCATGAACGTCCGACTACCCGACTGTCGATGTTCCTCGCGACCGCCTTTGCGGCAGGAGCGCTTGGGGAAGTGGCTCATGGCCTGCTGTCCCGTGCCTTCTTATCCACCCACCTGCCTATGTCCGCGCTTTCGATCTTTTACAGCGCCAGCGCGAACGGGTTTGGGTGCTTGCTTCTAGGTCTGGTGCTCTGGGACGCCCATCAGCGGCAAGCCGCGAACCAGCATCACGTCCTGGCCGAGCAGGAACTGGCACATCTTCGGCTAAGTCAACTCGGCGAACTGCAAGCGCGTCTTCATCCGCACTTCCTGTTCAACGCGCTGGCTGGGATCGCAGGCCTGTGCGTCGTCAACCCGGCCGGGGCCGAGCAGGGCGTGACCAACCTCGCCACTCTCCTGCGTCAGTTCCTGCGCACCCCGAACGATGTTGCCGTTCCCTTGCGTGAGGAGCGGGAGACGGTCCACGCTTACCTGACGGTGGAACGGCTGCGCCTAGGAGATCGGCTGCAAGTCCGGGAGGACATCCCGGAAAAGGCTCTCTCCCTACGCGTACCCCGCTTCTGCTTACAGGTGCCGGTGGAGAACGCGGTTCAGCACGGTCTCGCCGCCACCGAGGCCGGCGGACGGGTCTCCATCGTCGCCCGACGTTACCCGCGCCATCTCCTTCTCGCGGTCGGAGACACCGGACCGGGCCTTCCCATGCGCCCACGTCACACGCCGCCCGCTCGGCCGGAAGGGGAAGCACCCCATGGATTGGAGCTTTTGGCAGCGCGTCTGGCCCTAGCCTATGGGCCGGCCGCTCGCCTGCGTCTGTTCAGCGGCCCTGGTCGCGGTACGCTCTGCGTCCTGCGGCTGCCCTTGAAAGAACTATGAGCCAAGACACGTGAAAACCTCGTTGAGCCATTATCAGGCTGTTGTAGTGGACGACGAACCCATGCCCCGTGCCCACCTGGCGCACCTGCTGAAAGAGGCCGGCGTCGGGAACGTCTTCCAGGCTGCGGATGCGGCCCGTTGCTTGGAACTATTCGGCAGCGAGTCGGAAGCGCCGGATTGGGCCTTTCTCGACGTCCAGATGCCTGGAATGAATGGCTTGTCCCTTGCGGACGTACTCAGTGCTGGGCAGATCGGCGCGGAAGGTGGAATGCGCCCACCTTCCGTGGTCTTCGTCACGGGCTATGAAGACTATGCCATCCAGGCGTTTGAGCGGGCGGCTGTGGATTATCTGCTCAAACCCGTAGATCGCGTCCGCCTAGCCGTGACACTCGCTCGCCTGGTCGCGCTGTCCGTGAGCGAACCGGCCCCGCCGCCCGCGACGGCTTCGTTCCCAATCCTCACACTTCAGCGCCTGCCCATCCGCATGGATTATGCCGTGCGGCTGGTGGACGTCGCTGACGTTTTGGCTGCGACCGCCCACGAGAAGCGTGTGAACGTGATTACGCAAGAAACAACGTACCCGACCTATTACACGCTGAACCAGCTAGAGCAGCGTCTGCCCTCCGACCGCTTCGCCCGCGTCCATGACGGTTGGATTGTGAACCTGGCGGACGTGCTGGAGATTCACAATCTGGGCGGCCAGACCTACCAACTCCGAATGCGGACTGTCGACCGCCTTGTACCCGTCAGCCGCCGCCGCTTGGCGGGGCTTCAGCAACGGCTTGGACTTTAGTGGGACGAGTCCCATTCCACCTCATCTGCCCAATTCCGCCACCCATCTGCTTTTTTCCACCGTCCATCCCGTTCTTCCCCTCTCGGCCTACCACGGGCGTCATAATGGACTCATCTCACCCATTCCAGGAGGCACTGGAGCCGTTGCTCACTGCGCCCGCAAGTCGATTTTTCACCGCCGCGTTTAACCTCTGCCTCACCCTCGGCGTGTCGGCCTGCCCGGGCCAGAGCTTCGTGTTTTTGGCCCAGGCTCCTGCCGTCGTTGCCGCCCCGGCCACGGACGTTCCGGTCACCGTGCCCTCGGACGTAGACATGCCGCCCCCCGTCGCGCCGGGCCAGGCCCTGACGCTGGCGCAGGCCGTGGCGTTGGCCGCCGGTGGCAACTTGCAGATACAGCAGTCGGCGGCCCAGATCGGCAGCGCCCGTGCCAACCTCTCCAGCCAGCGTGCGCCGCTCAATCCGACTCTGAACTACGCCTCCCTCAACAACCTCGTTGCGCCGACCAACGGCTTCGGGTCGCTGAACAATTACAGCGCCTACGTGACGCTGGAGACCAACGGGGCGGGCCGCTACCGGACGAACCAAGCTCGCGCACAGCTCCAAGGGGCAGAGGCCGATGCTGGGGCGACCCGGCTGACCGTGGCCCAGGCCGTCGCCGACGCTTACAGCGACCTTCAGGTGGCGAATGCAGCCCTCCAGAACGAGCGTGACGTGTACGAGTTGACCCAACGGCTCGCGGATCTGACTCAGAAGCAGTTCGACCTTGGGGCCGCGCCCGAAGCCACCGCCATCCGTGCGGGGATCGCGCTGACCCAGGAGCAGCAGAGTCTCATTGCCTCCGCTAGCTTGGTGCGCCTGGCGCGGGCGGCGCTGAACGTCCAACTCGGCCGCGAGCCGGACATGCCGGTGGATGCTGCCCAGCCGCTGGGCTATAACGCGGTCGTCCGCCCCCAACGCGCCCGCCTGCTCGCACAGGCGGTGGAAACGCGCCCCGAAATCCGCTCCGCCGGTGCGGCCGTCAGCGCCGCCCAGGCCAACGTCGGGTTGCAGAAGTCGCAATATTTTCCGAACCTCACGCTCGGCCGGCAGCTTGACGTCGGGCCGGTCGCGGTCGGCCTGATCCTACCCCTGGACTTAGGCAGTATTCGGGGCGCGGTCAGCAAAGCCCAGCAGGACGTCAAGATTCAGCAGTCCCAGGCGGCACAGGTGCGCCTGGCTGCCGCTCAGGACGTCGAAGACGGCTACCTGAACTTAACCCAGGCCCAGCGGGCGGTCGCACTGTATCAGCGGGGCATCCTGCCGCAGTCCGAGTCGCTGCTCCGCCGCGTCACCCAGGGCTACGGCCTGGGGGCCAGCACGATATTGGACGTCATCGACGCCCAGCAGACGTACCGCAGCACGCGCAACAGCTATTACACGGCCATCGGGACTTACAATCATGCCGTGGATCAGTTGAACCGGGCCGTCGGCGCACCCGTGGCGACGCCCGCGCTTGGAACTGCCTTTGTTCCTGCGTTGCCGGCAGCCGCTCCCTATGACTTGAACAGCCTAACCCCGGCCAATGGCCCCGCCCCCGGCGTGCCGGAGACACCTCCCGCGCCTACACCGAACCGCTAGAAGGATCGCACCATCGTGAACACTCCTGAGACCCTGGAAAATCCTGAGACGGCGCATCATTCCGACGTGGAAACGAACGATGTCGGGCCGAGGAACCGCCCGCAGCCTCTAATGCGTCAGCTTTCGGTCACGGCCATGGTTGCGCTCGTTCTGGCCATCGGCGGCTTCCTGATCGTCCGCGCCGGCCGCTCGGAAAACAACGCAGCAGGGTCTCAGGCCACCACTCCGAATGTGCCCATAACCGTTTCCGAGGCCGGCCGCCAGGTCGTGCAAATTCAGACCGTTCCGGTTCGCATGGACGCCCTGCAAGGGCGGGTACAGATGACCGGGTTGGTATCCTATCCCGCCGACCAGACCGTCAAGATCAGCCCACGCCTTCAGGGGCGCATCCGGCAGGTCTTTGTCAGCGTCGGCGATCACGTCTCCCCCGGACAAGTTCTCGCCGTGCTGGATAGCGTAGACGCCGCGACCGCACAGGCGACGGCACTCCAGTCACAGAACAAGCTGCGGCTGGCAAAGATCACCCTGAGCCGGCAGCGGCAATTATACCGGCTGGGGACGCCGGAGGTCACGGTGGCGCAGGCGGCGCTCGAACAGGCGAAGGCGAATGCGCTGTTCAAGAAGGACGCGCTGGAGAAAATTCAGGAGCAGGCCCGCATCGGTGGCTTTACGCAGCAGCCGCTCGCGACCGCGCGTACGGCTGTCGTGCAGGCGCAATCGACCCTCGACGCGGCCACGCAGGACCAGGACCTGGCCCGGCGTACCCATGACCGCAGCGTCAAGCTCAACGAGATCGGCGTGGCCGCCAAGCAGGACCTGGAGGCAGCGGAAAACACGCTGGCGAAGGCGCAAGTGACGACCCAGTCGGACCAGGACCAATTGGCGCTCGCGCAGGAGACCCTGGCGCGGGAGCGGAGGGCCTACAAGACTAATCTGTACGCCGACCAGTCGGTTCGCTCGGCACAGAACGACTACGAGCAGGCTCTGCTTCAGCAGGACGCGGGGATCCGCGCCCTGGCGCTGGCGAAGGCGGCCATCCTGACCAGCTACCAGCAGGCGCAGAGCGATTTCGAGTCGGCCCAGGTGGATGCCGAGAACTCACGCAACTCCCTAGTCATCTTGGGGCAGCCGACGAAAGACGGCCTGCTGCGCGTGACGTCACCCGTAGCCGGAGTGGTCGTTGAGCGCGACGTCAACCCCGGCCAGAGCGTAGATCAATCGCAGATGACGCCCTGGCAGATGTTCACGATCAGCAACACGAACACCGTCTGGGTGGAGGGGGACCTTTACGAGAAAGACCTGGCCTCCATCACAGAGGGACAGCCCGTCCTGATCAGCGTGGACGCCCTGCCAAGCCGGTCGTTCACCGGCGTCGTGCGCCACATCGCGCCCGCGCTCGATCCGAAGACGCGCACCATCAAGGTGCGTGCCGAGATCGCCAACAACGGCGGCCTCCTCAAAGACGGGATGTTCGCCGAGATGGCGATAACGGCGGGCCGGGGTCAGGCCGCGCCGACCGTCCCTCTCGCCGCCGTCCAGCATGACGCCGACAGCGACTATGTCTATGTCGCCCAGGGGGGCCGATACGTGCGCCGGACCGTCTCTCTGGGTGCCCAGAAAGGCGGGTACTGCGTCGTCACGACCGGCCTGCGCCCCGGCGAGCGCGTGGTGACGCAAGGGGCAATCTTCCTGGGCGGTCAGGCCAGCAGCGGGTAAGCCCGGAGTAGTCAAGGAAATCTTCGCGTGATCAACCGCCTCGTTTCATTCGCTCTGCACCAGCGTGCGCTCGTCCTCATCGGGGCGGGCTTGCTGCTGACGTGGGGGGTGTTCAGCTTCACCCAGCTTCCCATTGAAGCCTATCCCGACGTGATGAACACGCAGGTCCAGGTCATCACCCAGTGGCCCGGCCATGCGGCGGAAGAGGTGGAGAAACTGACGACCGTCCCACTGGAAACTCAGCTCAACGGCGTCCCGCACGTCCAGAGCCTCCGGTCGGACTCGCTGTTCGGTCTGTCCTCGATCACCCTGACGTTCGACGACGGCGTGGACGACTACTTCGCCCGCGAGCAGGTCAACCAGGCCATCGGTGCGGCCGGCCTGCCGGCCGGGGTGCAGCCGGCCATGTCGCCGCTGGCGAGCGCGACCGGGGAGATCTACCGCTACACGGTCGTGGGTGCTCCCCTGATGCAGCTCAAGGAGATCGAGGACTGGACACTGGAAAAGGAGTTCAAGAGCGTGCCAGGCGTGGCCGACGTGAACAGCTTCGGCGGCACAATCAAGCAGTACCAGGTGGAGATCAACCCCGCGAAGCTGAAGTCCTTTGACGTCACCCTGCAAAACGTTACGGACGCCCTGGCCGGGGCGAACGCCAACGCGGGCGGCAGCTATCTGGAGCGCGGCGGCGAGGAGTACGTCGTGCGCGGGATCGGCCTGCTCCGCAGCACGTCGGACATCGGCGACGTCGTCATCGCCTCGCGGGGCGGGACTCCGCTGCGCGTGCGGGACGTGGCGAACGTCCGCATCGGCTACCAGCCCCGGCTGGGCAAGGTCGGCTGGCGGACGGGCGACGGCGGAACAGACACGGACGACGCCGTCATGGGCATCATCCTCCTGCGGCGGGGGGAGAACGC
>JAYTRQ010000201.1:0-6295 GCA_043746125.1 Armatimonadota bacterium
CCCCCCCCCCCCCCCGATCTTTGTGGGATAGATTACGCCCACATCTAAGGAAGGCTGATCATGGCGCATGCGATATTCCTCCTCCAGCCGCTTCGCGGCCAGTTCCAAATGTTCAGACTCGCGCTCAATGCCGATGAAACGGCGCTGTAGGCGGGCGCAGGCGACGCCGGTCGTGGCCGAGCCACAGAAGGGGTCTAAGATCAGATCGTCCGGGTTGGTGCTGGCGGCAACGATGCGCCACAGCAGGGCCTCCGGCTTCTGCGTGGGGTGCTTGCCGAACCGCTTTTCGGACTTGCCGGGCGGCTGGATATGCCAGAGCGACTGCATCTGCTTCCCCCCATTCTGCTCCTTCATCAAGGGGTAGTGGAACACGTGCTTGCTCTTGGCGCTTTTGGCGGCCCACAGGATCGTCTCGGTCGCGTGGGTGAAGTAGCGGCAGGCGAGGTTCGGCGGCGGGTTCACCTTGTACCAGGCGATGTCGTTCAGGATTTTGTAGTCCAGCACTTGCAGGCCGTAGCCGACGCTGTGGATATTGTGGGCTGTGCCCGTGACCCAGATCGTGCCGTTGGGCTTGAGGATGCGGCGGCACTGGTCCAGCCAGAGCAGGTTGAAGCTGTGGTCGCCGACGATCCCCGCCGACTTGTCCCAGTCGCCCTTGTCCACGCGCACCCTCTTCCCGCCGACGCAGGTGACACCGCCGTTGGACAGGAAGTAGGGTGGGTCGGCGAAGATCATGTCCACGGATTCGTCGCGCATCCGGCGCAGCAGTTCGAGGGCGTCAGCCTGGTACAGACGCAGGCGGCTGTCGAGACTGGCGTAGAAGGGGGCGGCGGGCGAGGCGTAGCCGGGGCGGGCCTCGCGGATGGCTTCGGGTGCGGCGTCCAAGGCGGGGAGCAGGAGGGTGGCGGCGCGGGCGGACGGATCGGCGGCGTCTGGGCGGTCAAACGGGTCATCTGGCGGGGCGTCAGGCGTGGGCGGGGCGGCGCGATGGGATAGGGCAAGGGCGGGCAAGGGTCGGATTCCTCTCAAGGCGAAAGCGATCCGATCCTACCCGATCCACGGCGGCAAGATCAAGGGGCAATTTTGGGGCGAAGAGGCGGCGAATTAGGCGGTTAGGGCGAGGGCGCGACGCTTGCCGGAACGTGAGGGCCTGATCCAATTGGCGGTAGGTGAGCTTTGCACCCGTTGCTTTACCCTCAGCCAGACACCCGTGCCTCCTCAACGCGGGCGATAAAGAAGGGCGGCACGGGTGCCATCCCCACTCCGAACTCCCCCATTATTGGGGGCCGGGGGGGACTCCAGACAGTGTCAGTGTCACCTTCCCCTAGGGAAGAGTTGACACTGACACTGTTCCCAATAGCCGCTTCCAGCACCCGCGCCTGATCCTCCGGGACGGGGAGCGCGGCAACGTTTCAGGAAGGGCGAACACAAGGTTCGCGCCCTACGCGACGGAACATTCTACCGCCCGCCGTCTCGCGCCAATAGCCCGCGCAGGCGCTTGGTATTCAGCACGACGCTGAGGCTGCTGATCAGCATGGCCCCGGCGGCGAAGATGGGGTTTTTGATGACGCCCAGCATGGCGAGGGGGAGGCAGACGACGTTGTAGAGGCAGGCCCAGAACAGGTTTTGGCGGATGACGCGGGCGGTCCGCCGGGCCAGGGTGAACAGGTCGGCGAGGCGGCCCAGGTCGTCCCCGATGAGGGTGATGTCGGCGGCGCGGCGGGCGATCTCCGTGCCCGACCCGAAGGCTAGGCCCGCATCGGCCTGGGCCAGGGCGGGGGCGTCGTTGATGCCGTCCCCGGCCATCGCGACAACGCCTCCTTCCGCCTGGATAGCGCGGACGCGGGCGGCCTTGCCTTCCGGCAGCATCCCGGCCGTGAAGCGGGACAGGCCGACACGGCGCGTGACAGCCTCCACGGTCGCCCGCGAGTCGCCGCTGACGACTTCCAAAGAGAGGCCCGCCGCAGCCAAGGCGCGGACGGCTTCGGCCGCGCCGGGACGCAGGGCGTCACCCAGGGTCGCGAGGCCCCGGACGTGGCCCGCCGCGCCGTAGAAGAGGGCCGTGAAGGCGTCCGCCTCGGCGGTCTGGGCGTCGGCCTCTAGTCCGTCCGGAATGGGAGCGTTCTGGGCAGCGCACAGGGCGCGGTTGCCGATGAACCAGGCCCGGCCGTCAATGATGCCCGTGACGCCCTGGCCCTCATGCCGGGTGAACAGGGCGACACAGGGCAGTGGGCCGGCCGACTCAGAGTGGGCGTAGGCCACTAAAGCACGCGCCAGGGGGTGTTCGGAGGGGTCTTCCAGAGCGGCCACGGCGGCGAGGTCGGACGGGCCGCCCCCAAATCCCTGCACGGCGAAGCGGCCCTCGGTGAGCGTCCCGGTCTTGTCCAGGAGCAGGTGCCGGACGCGGGGGAGGATCTGCAAGACGTCCGCGTTGCCGATCAGAATGCCCCGACTCGCCGCCGCGCCCACGCCGGACGTCACGGCCAGGGGCGTCGCCAAGCCGAGCGCACAGGGGCAGGCAATGACCAGGACAGTGACGGTACGGATTAAGGCATCGTCAGGCGTCCGGCCCATCAGCAGCAATGTCAGGCCCGTCAGCAGGGACAGGGCGATGATGGCGGGCACGAAGCGGCGCGAGATCTGGTCCGCCCACCGCTCCACAGGCGACTTGGCGGCCAGAGCCGTCTCCACCAGGCCGATCATCTGGGCCAGCGTCGTGTCCTGGCCCACCCGCGAGACTTCCACGGTCAGCGGCGCGTCGGCCGCGATCGTGCCGCCTGTGACCGGGTCGCCCGGCTTCTTAGCGACCGGCCGGGCCTCTCCAGACAGCAGGCTTTCGTCCACCAGGCCCGCGCCCTCCGTCACGGTCCCGTCACAAGGGATGCGCTCGCCGGGGCGGACCAGGACACGGTCCCCCACCTCCAGCTTCGCCAGGGCCACCAAGACCTCACGGCCGTCCGGCGTCTTGACCAGGGCCTTCTTGGGCAGCAGTCCGTACAGAAGGGCGATAGCACCCGTCGCGTCGTGCCGTGCCCCGGCCTCCACGTGCTTACCGACTAACACCAGAGCGATGAGCATGTCGGCCGTGTCGAAGTAGACGTGAACGCCCCCCCGTGCGATGACCCAGACGCTGTAGGCGAAGGCGACCGAGACGCCCAGGGCGATCAGCGTCTCCATGATGGCCACGCCCCGGCGTGCCGCCGCCCAGGCCCTCTCGAAGATCGGCCAGCCCGCCGTCAAAACGGGCAGGGACAGGGCCATCTCGATCCGGGGCAGCCAGTGGATGGCCTGGGCGGAGAGGCCCTGCTTTTGGAAGAAGTCGGCGTAAAACGGGAGCTGAAACATCCCAGCATTGACGGCGAAGATGAGCGCGACGACCGCCCGAACGAACAGCGCTCGCCGGGCGCGTGCCTGCGGGCTGTCCGCCCGCCCGCCCTCGCCCGCGTACGGCTCGGCCGTGTAGCCCAGGCTCTGAATCGTCGCCACGAGCGTTTCGGGCGAGACCCGGGCGGGCTTATAGGTGACCTTGACGACGTCGGAAGCGAAGTAGACGCGGCTGCCCTGGACACCCTTAACGCCGTCCAGGGCGTGTTCGATAAGCCAGGCGCAGGCGGAACACCACATGCCGCCGATCTGGAAGGCGGCTTCGCGGGTGACATTGAGGGCGTTGCCGGAGTCCCTCCCCGCCTCCCCATGATTGGGGACGGGGGGGGACGCTTCCTCCAGCCGGGCGATCAGGCCCATTTCCAGGCACTGCCGATAGAGAGCGGTTTGAGTCGGGTCCTGGCCCTCGCCGATCTGGTCGCTTTCCAGCAGGATCTGGTAGACCTGGCGGCAGCCCGCACAGCAGAAGACGCGGGCCTGTCCGCCGACGTCCGCGCTGAGTGGGGCACGAGCCGGCAGGCCGCAGAGGTCACACAAGGTCATCATGGCGACCGCCATAAACACGTGCCGTTTCTAATCATCCTTGGGCGGATGCGCCAGGTTAGGGATCTCAGTGATCGGATGTCTGAGAACGACATTCATCGAGTAGGCGATGACGCCGCCGAAGACGACCAGGCAGAAGCCGATGAGCAGCACGAACAGGGTCAGGCTGGACGGCTTGTTTTTGATCCGCTGGGCGGCGCTGCGGGTCTCGACGTATTTGACGTTGCTCCAAGTCCGGGGCATGGGGTTCTTCTTTCGTTACTGAGCGGGCGCGTAAAAGATGGTCTCAATCTCGTGCGAGTCCCGGCCACCCGCGACACGCAGGCGGATCGGCGTCCGGCCCACGGCGACGGTCTGGGTCGCACCCAAAACCGTGATCGGCAGCGTCCGGCTCTCGTGGGCCGGGATGGTCAGCATCGGGGGCCAAACCTGCCCGCCCGGCAGGCCCTGGACGGAGAGGGCAAAGACAGTGGCGGCGGGCGCGCCGTTGCCGACCGTCAACAGGAAACCATTACGAATGGTGGCGGGGCCACGCACGGCGCCCCCCTGTGCCGTAACACTGGCTGTCAGCGGCAGGTGCCCATAGATCAGGAACAGCACGACGCCCAGGCAGAGCGGGACACTCGCGGCCAGAGCGGCCCGGCGGGCGTCCCACAGGCCCAACTTCTTAGCGATGGGGAGCGTGCGCGTGGCGCGATCCGAGGCGGTCCCATAGCGGTACTCGATCAGGCCCGCCACCCCCCGCTTGCCCAAAACATCGTTGCACGAGTCTATGCACTCGCCGCAGCCGATACACTCGTGCTGGCCGACGCCCTTCTTGATATCAATACCCATCGGACAGTCCACTTCGCACTTGTGGCAGGTGATGCACTCGTCCTCGCGCTCGGTCAGGAACCGCACGGCGAGTGTGTTCTTGTCGGCCAGAACGCCGATCAATGCCCCATAGGGACAGGCATGGGAGCAGAACCGGCGGCGGAGCCAGAGCATATCGGCGGCCAGAGCGGCGGCTAGGCCGTAAACGGTCAGGCCCGCCGACACATCGCGCCAGGGCGCGGCCGTGGCCCGGATGACAGTCAAGGGTGCGAGCCAGTAACAGGCGAGTGTGACGCCTGTGCCAAGCGACATGGCGAGAATGGCTGCCGTCCAGACTCCGCGCGATAGGGCAAAGTGGGGCTTGCCCGGCCCGGTCCGAAACGCCTTGTCCAGACGCCTCTTGAGCGAGTCCGCGAAGTCGGAGGCCAATGTCTGCGGACAGACCCAGCCGCACCAGAGACGTCCGTAAAGAAATGCAACGGCGCTGAAGAGCGCGACCCCCAACATGGACACCCAGAACAGCAGGAACAGGTCGTGTGCGGCCATTTTGTGCCAGGCAAAGTAGAACGTCTGCGCCCGGATGTCCAGTCGCAGGCCGTTCGTGAGAGGCAGGGCGACGAAGAGCGCCCCGACGACGATCTGCAAGGCGCGGCGTCCACCGTGCCACTTGACGCGACCGTTCGCGGCCCGCATCCAGGTAGGGGGGCGCGGCGTCAGCAGTGGCGTCTGAAGGATGCGGTCGGTCAGGTCTAGCATATGTGAGATCCTATCCCTGTCCCGTTCACGTTCGTTCCGGGTCTGTCCCTTCCCTCGGAGGGAAGGGCTTTGGAAGTAGACGGAGGGCAGGGCGCATGGCCCCCGACTGCCGACGCGCGGCCCCCGACTGCCGACGCACGGCCCCCGACTGCCGACGCGCGGCCCCCGACTGCCCTCACTTTCCGAAGCCCTTCCCTCCGAGGGAAGGGACCGGCCCGGAACGAATGTGAACGGGACAGGGATAGGATCCAAACGGGCCAGGGAGAGGACCGCAATAACAAGGGCGGGCGCGATTGCGCCCGCCCTCTGTCTTTTCCTACGGCGCGAAGGCCCGTCCGTGTTCCCTAAATCGTCCCACCGGGGGTTACCCGGTTCGTCGGCGATAACTGGTCGTTGCCATGCACCGGCTTGGCTGCCGCGTTGACCATCCCCTGGCCCGTCGCCTGCGTATACTGCTGGTCTTGGGGCTTCAGCCATGGCCGCCAGCCGCCCTTGCCGCCGTTCAGGCTGGCATCGTAGACCTGACGCCCATAGCCCAGCGTCTGGACGTAGGTGACGAGATCGCGGGCGTCCGGCTTGGGAATGGGGTTGGTCTTATCCTTGTCGTCAAACAGCCAGGTGAAGGCAGGCATGATCGAGCCGGGGACCATCTGGCGCGGGTAGTAGAAGTGCGAGTAGTGCCAGTCGTCGCTGTACTTTCCGCCCTCGCGGGATAGGTCCGGGCCGATGCGCCGGGTGCCCAGGAAGTGCGGCTGGTCCCAGAGGTACTCGCGCTCGTCGGCAATGGGTGCGATGGACG
>JAYTRQ010000202.1:0-1953 GCA_043746125.1 Armatimonadota bacterium
AACGGGGCAGCGAGAACGGCGGCTGGAGCCAGAGCATCCAGCCGTCGGGTAACGCTCTCTCGCCCCGCCCCGAGCAGGCTGGTGAGAGACAGGGCAAGAAAAGTCCCTGCCCCGAAGGCGAACAGAAGAATGAGGATAAAAAGCATAATCACACGTCCAGCGTCACCATACGCTTAATGATGATCGCGCCCAGTATCTGACCGGCGATGGCGGCACCGATCATCCAGCGGCCACTGGCCGTCTCCAAGAGCGGCTGGAAGTAGGCGGGGTTCCGCAGGAGCAGCAGGAGCGCGAGGGTTGGCGCGAGGACGATCAGCACGACGGCCGAGATTCGCCCCTCCGCCGTCAGCGTCTGCACCTCGCCCTGAACTTGAACCCGGTCACGGATGGTGTCAGAGATGGCTTCCAGCACTTCCGCCAAGTTGCCGCCGATAGGGAGTTGGATTAAAATCGCCGTCACGATCAGGTCCAGGTCAGGCGACTGCATCCGCTCCACCATGCGGCCTAAAGCCGTCTCCAGAGGCACACCCAGACGCACCTCGCCGGACGCCCAGGCAAACTCCTCCGCAAGTGGCGGGGGCAGGTCCGTGGCAATGGTCTGAAGGGCCTGATTGAACGAGTGGCCCGCCCGTAGGGACGACGTCAGCAGCATCAGGGCATCGGGCGTCTGCGTGTCGAACTTGGAGCGCCGAGACGCCTGGCGGCTCTTAAGGACCGTTACCGGCGTGAGGAGGCCCAAAAGGCCCAAGACAAGCCCGACAATCCAGAGTCGGGTGAGGAGCAGGCCGATCAACCCGGCGGCGGAGGCCGACACTACGCAGAGTGTGACCCACTCGGCGGGACGCAGGCGCAGACCCGCCCGGATCATCGCCAGGCGCAGGCGCTTGTCCAGGTCGCTGCCGCCCATCCAGTGGGAGACGGTCGGCAGGACGTCGGGACGGGGGCCGGGCAAAGGGGCAGTGCCCACGTTTGGAAGCGGCGCGGGGCGAACGCCCGCGATGCGGTCCATCCGGTCTTGGAACTGTCCGGCCCGGCGTGTTCTTGCCTCCCCCACCCCATAGGCGAGACCACCCGCGAAGAGGAAACTGAAGGCAGTCGTCAGGATCGCGTTGGCAGCGGTCACGAGAATAGCTCCGACGGAAGCGCGAACCCCTGTCCTTCCAGGGCGGTCGAGAACGACGGACGAACGCCGGTCGGGCGGAGTGCCCCGACGGCGTGTCCCTCGGCGTCAACGCTGTGGGCCTCCCAGCGGAACACGTCTTGCAGGCTCACGACATCGCCGGCCATGCCGGAGATCTCGGTGACGTGGGTGACACGGCGACTGCCGTCGCGCAGGCGCTGCTGATGCAGCAGAAGCTGCACAGCGGACGCGATCTGCTCCCGGACGGCCCGAAGGGGCAGCTCGGTCCCGGCCATCAGGGTCATCGTCTCCAAGCGAGACAGCGCATCGCGCGGGCCATTCGCGTGGACAGTGGAGAGCGACCCGTCGTGGCCGGTATTGAGCGCCATGAGCAAATCTAAGGCCTCAGCGCCCCGCACTTCCCCCAATATGATCCGGTCGGGCCTCATCCGCAGGGCGTTTCGGACGAGCTGGCGGATGGTGATCTCGCCCCGGCCTTCCAGGTTCGGCGGGCGGCTTTCTAGGGTGACGACGTGGGCCTGCTGTAGCTGAAGTTCGGCGGCGTCCTCAATGGTAATAACCCGCTCCTCAGCCGGGATGAACGACGACAGGGCGTTCAGGGTCGTCGTCTTGCCGCTGCCCGTGCCGCCCGACACCAGAACGTTCAGCCGGCCCGCCACGCACGCCCGCAGGAAATCGGCGGAGGCAGAGGTCAGAGTGCCGAGCCGGACCAGAGACGCCATCGTCAGCGGCCGGCGGCTGAACTTGCGGATAGTCAGGGTCGGACCGTTGAGCGCGAGGGGAGGCAGTATCACGTTCAGGCGGCTGCCATC
>JAYTRQ010000203.1:0-1950 GCA_043746125.1 Armatimonadota bacterium
TTGAGTTCGGGGTGGCCCACCTTGTAATCATCAATCAGGCCAGAAATCCACTTGCCTTTGTTCGCGGAGTGGCCCGAATAGGGCGGGTTGCCCAGGACCACCATGACCGGCGCACCCTGCTTGACCCCGTTGGCTGCGTTCGCCTCGTCCACCACCCACTGCGCGAACAGGTTTCCCGAGACCTCGGCGGCCTCCTCTAGCGTGTTCGTCAGGAACACCCCCAGCCGCTCGTCGCTCTCGAAGTCATAGCCGCTTTCGGCAAGCTGCAAGCCCAGTTTCAGGTGAGCCACAGCGTAGGGGGCCATCAGAAGCTCAAAGCCGAACACGCGCGGCAGCAGGTGTTCCGAGACGTACCCGCTCCACATCCCCTTGTTGTTCGTGAACGTCTCCGCAACATGGTCAATCACGCCATGCAGGAACGTCCCCGTGCCGGTCGCCGGGTCGAGTATCTGGACCCGGTGAACCTCCCGCGTCCCCTTCCCGTCCGGCGTCTTGACGGTGATCTTTTCCGCGTCGGCCAAACCTTCCGTCAACCCGAAAGCCGTTCTCAGCAGGTGATCCACGCTGCGGACGATGTAAGACACCCCCGGCTCCGGCGTGTAGTAGACGCCGCGCGACTCGCGCATCTTCGGGTCATACGCGCCCAGGAACGTCTCGTAGAAGTGAACAACCAGGTCCTCCTGCCGCGTCCGCCGCCCGAAGTCCTTCAAGATCGCCCCCATGTCGGCCCGGTCCAGCAGTTCGGCCAGATCGTCCACGACCCAGACCACGCGCTCATCCAGGTCCGGCCCGGCGATGTAGCCGAAGGTCTTGCGGAGGAACGGGTTCGTTTTGGGTAGCTGGTGGGGCGCGAGAAAGCGCGTGAACCGCTGCCCCGGCTTGGCCGCGAGGGTGAGGTTGCAGCGGGCGGCGAACAGGCCGTAGGCGATGGTCTGCGCGTACATATCCGCAAAGGCTTCCGGCGTCAGGTCGTGCAGGAGCGTCTTGCGGAAGCCCTCGAACTGCTGGTGGAGTGTCCCGCCTTTGTCTTCATCGGCCAGCGCGCGGCTTATAGTATCCCGAACCAGTTTGGCGAGGTTCGCCATGCGCCCGGCAAGCTCTTTCGGGCTGCTGACGGTCGGCACTTGGGCGTCGAGGAACGCCAGCAGCAGCGCCCTGACCTGCGCCTCCCCGTCCGGCTCCGCTTGGAGCGGCTTCTTGCCCCCGCCCGTCCCAAGTCGCGCCGTCAAGCGGTGCTGCCCGCCGACGTACCAGCGGAACTCAACGTAGTCGGTGAGGATGAGGTTGCCGAGGCTTTCCAGATACCGCTTCATCTGGTCGGTCTTCTCAATCTTATCCAGCGTCTCGCCAACATCCTTCGCCTCCACATAGCCCAGCGGGGTCTCGCCGCGCGTGAGGATGTAGTCAGGCGCTCCGCACTTGATCCGCTTCGGCTCGTTGGTGGCGATGATGCCGGGGGCAAGGCTTTCGAGGAGGGTTTTGAGGGCGGGCCGGTGGGTGTGTTCGGTGGCGTCGCCTTTGGCGAGGGCTTGGGCGAGTTGCTTGAAGTAGTAGCCGAAGCTGGTCATGCCCCAAGTATACAGGAGCAAGCGCCGCTGTGTCAATGTGTTACACCGCACCGAAAGAGTTCTCCACGCAAGCTGAACGGGAAGAGGCTGTTTTGGTAGTCCATGAGCAACAGCGCCGCCGAAATATAGATTGTTCATATATTGACATACCATGGCAAAATCGAGTATATTTATTGGCATCACACAGCAAAAGGGGAACAAGATGACAGTGACGAAACGCGGGAACGGCTACGCGCTCAATGGGGACATCCACGAGTTGACCGAAGCGCTCAACCTTCTGGAATACTACCTTGACGACGACGCGCAGTGGGCGCACAACTGGCGGCGCAGGCCCGCGATGGAGGCGAAGGCGGCAGGCTATAGACAACTGCGCGAGCGCCTG
>JAYTRQ010000204.1:0-1949 GCA_043746125.1 Armatimonadota bacterium
GTGGCCGTCGCCGCGACGGGCGGACTGGCCGCGCCTCTCGTTGCCGGGCCTCTGGCGGCGGCTTTGGCCGGTGCGGGCGCGGGTGGCCTTGGCGGTGGACTGATCGGCGGACTAGTCGGGGCGGGAATCCCCAACGACCGGGCGACCCAGTACGAGACCGACCTGAGCGCGGGCAGCATTCTGGTGGGTGTCCGTGCCAGCGCACAGAATGCCGCGCAGGTGCAGCGGGTCTTGATGTCCGAGGGCGCAGTGGACGTGCAGGGGCAGGCGGGGACGCCGGTCCTGTAAATCGAGCGTCGTTCGGATAAGGACGGAAGCAGGCCGCGTCTCGCAAGGGGCGCGGCCTGTTCTTTTGTCATCGGCGCGGCGGGGGCGGCCAGGAGTCTTCGGGACCGGGCATGGCTTCTGCGGGAGCCCACCCAGGCGAGAGCGATGTGCTCAGGATCACCCCAGGCGGGCGCACAGCCCCAAACACAAGACAACTGACGGTGACAACTCCCCGCCGATAAATCAGCGGGCTTCTATGCTAACGAGTAGCGACGCTTTATTGTCCCAAAGCGCGTATGTTGTTGTTGTCCCAAAGCGAGTATGTTGACGGCGGCATTCAGCTCTCGTCCCCGCCCCCGAGCGCGTAAGAGCGGTGACACCACTTAGACACGGAATCACCCTTGGAGACTGTCAAGATAGAGTAGAGAGATTGCCGCGAAGGGGTACCAGTGTAGTTGCCGCCAGCCTACCGTGATAGGGTATAATGGTAGACAAGAGGACGTTTAGGGAGAGTCTCGGAAGCGCGAACAGGCCGCAGAATCATCAAGCGGAATTGTCAAAACGAACTTGCTTTCCCTTCTGTATCCTGTTCCTGCTCCCCTCCCCAAGAATCAACGGTGTCAGGGGTGGGGGGAGGCTAAAAGCTGAATGGCCCTGAGCAGCCAGCGCGAGGGGCAGGAATCGGGCCGGTTAAAGGTGAACAGGGCCGGGAATAATATTGATGATAGAAGAGTGTTAATAGAAGGACAGTAGACGCACCAAAGGGAGTGACCGCATGGAGATCGCAATGGTTGGACTGGGCCGCATGGGCATGAATATGCTGGAGCGGCTGGCAAAGGACGGGCACAAGGTCTACGGCTTCGACACGTCGCCGGACAAGATCCCCGAGGTGGAAAAGCGCGGCGGGGTAGGCGTCACCGATCTGAAGCAGGCGGTTCAAGGCCAGAGCCAGACGCCTAAGATCGCCTGGATCATGGTGCCGCAGGGTAAACCTGTGGATGACACCATCGCCAAGCTCAAAGAGGTAATGGTGCCGGGTGACATCATCATTGACGGCGGCAACTCCTACTTTAAAGACACGGTCCTGCGCAGCAAGCACCTGGAAGAGTCGGGTATTTGCTATATTGACTGCGGCACGTCCGGCGGCGTCTGGGGTCTCAAAGAGGGCTACTGCCTGATGTATGGCGGCAACCCCGACGCGGCCAAGACCTGTGAGCCGATCTTCAAGACATTGGCGCCGGGCGACGGCTACGTTTATACGGGCGCATCCGGGTCCGGGCACTACGTCAAGATGGTCCACAACGGCATCGAGTACGGGATGCTGCAATCGTATGGCGAGGGTTTTGACATCCTGCATGCTAGCGAGTACAAGTTGGATCTGACGGCCATCGCGTCGGCCTGGCAGTTCGGCAGCGTGGTCCGGTCCTGGCTGCTGGAACTGCTCGTCCTCGCGTTCAAGAGCGATGAGAACCTGCAAAAAGTGCGCGGCTACGTGGAGGACTCGGGCGAGGGACGCTGGACCATCCAGGAAGCCATTGACCACAACGTGCCCGCACCGGTCATCACGGCCTCGCTGTACGAGCGATTCCATTCGCGCCAGCCGGAGAACTTCGCGGCCAAGGTGATCGCGTCGCTTCGCAATGAGTTCGGCGGCCATGCCGTCAAGTCCGCCGAGTCTACGG
>JAYTRQ010000205.1:0-1946 GCA_043746125.1 Armatimonadota bacterium
GGTGAATGGTAAGCTCTTGTTTAGGAAACTCGACCCAGCGGCAGCCTATAACAGATGCCCTCACCTGAAGGCACTGCTGGATGAGATGCTTCTGCGGGCACAGCAAGCGACGTGATGGTGAGAACGTTCTGGAAGACCCCCACGGCTTGACCATCCCACGGATGTGGGAGGAGGTCTGCGCCCCCGGAAGATGACCAGGCAAGGCGACGGCAGGAGACTTCGACTGAAACGCATCATCATTCTGGGCACGTCCGGCGCGGGGAAGACCACGCTGGCGGGGCAGCTTGCTCGGCGGCTAAGGATCCCCCACATTGCCTCTGACCCGTTCTACTGGGAGTTGGGTTGGCGGCCCACCCCAGCGGGCGTCGTAAGGCAGCGGCTATTCGGGGCGACGTCTGGAGACCGCTGGGTGCTTGACGGTAACTGCGTCACAGACCGTGACGTCGTTTGGGCGAGGGCGGATACGGCCCTCTGGCTGGATTACTCCCGCGCCGTGATTATGAGGCGCGTCATAGTTCGCAACTTGAGGTGGCTCGTCTCGGGGGAAGCGGTCTGGTCCGGAAACCACGCGACTTGGAATTGGGCATGGTCGGGAGTGGCGCACGCCTATAGTGGTTACTCGAAAAAGCGGGCGACCTATCCTGGATTCTTTTCGGAGTTCCCGCATCTGAACGTGCTTCGGCTCTCCACGCCGCAGGAGGCAGACCGGTGGCTGAAGACGGTATAGGGGACCGGCTCCGAGTGAATCGGAGCCAGGGGCGAAGGGCTAGCGCCGCCGGAACGTCGCGATTGCGGCCTGAAGCAGCGGCAGAGTCTTGCGGCTATACGGGACGGCGTCGTGGCTGGTCAGGTGCAGGATGTGGGAGGGGGTCACCATCCAGTATTTGCTGCCCTGGTACTCCTTGCCGGTCTTCTGCCCCACGCCATCATAGTCGCCCCGCGCGAAGGGCAGGCCATTTAGCGAACAGGCCGTGACCGGCGACGTGGTCAGGTTCGAGTGGTTGTCGCTCAGGCCAGCCAGGTCCTGCTGCGCCGCCTGCTGGGACGTAGACTGGGTGGCCAGGCTGCCGTCGTCCTGGGCGATGACGACTTCCAGGGCTGGGCACGTGCCGTCCGGACGTTTCGGCCCGGACCAGAGGTAGGCCCTTCCCGTACTGCTCAGGGTCTCCTGCCGCGTCTGGGTCAGGACGTAGCCGACGGGCGGCTGGAGGCCGTAGCCGTCCAGAACGACCTCCGGCCCGAGCGACGCGGCGAAGGCGGCGGGAGGGCGCGGGGCGGGCGTCGCCGGGAGGGGAGGCGGCAACGGCAGGGAAGGGGCGGACCTCCCCCCGTCGGCATCGCCGCGCTCCACCTGCGCCAGTGCCTGACGCAGAACTGTGGAACGGGGCTGCTTCGCGAGAGCCGCCTGGAGGTCCTTCAGGCCAGCCTCCCGATCGCTCCGGGACCGGCTCGCCAGGGCATCGGCATAGGCCGCCGAGGCCCGTGCGCCGTCGCCTTCGGCCGCGTAGGTGAGGGCCAGGTTGTAGGTCACCCAGGTCTGGCCTCGGCCCAGCGCAAGCGAACGACGGTCGCTCTCGACGGCCTGGGCCGACTGCCCCGCCTCATACTGGAACCAGCCCAGGCTGCCCCAGAACTGGGCCGTGTCCGGCGAAACCTGCGTTGCGCGACGGAACACGGCCACGGCCTGTGCGTACTGGTGCGTCTTCTCCGCCAGGTCCCCCAGCCCCACATAGCCGTCCAGATACTCCGGGTCCAGCTTCAGCGCCTGCGCGAAGTCCGTCTGCGCGGCGGCGTTCCGGCCCAGCGTGATTTCGGCTTTTCCTCGGACGCCGTAGTCTTCGGGATGGGCGCGGCTGAGGGCGAGCGCGGCCCCACAGTCAACGATGGCGGCGGTATAGTCCTTGTGATCGAAGTGCGCCTCAGCCCTCTGGCGGTAGTTCGTCGCT
>JAYTRQ010000206.1:0-1943 GCA_043746125.1 Armatimonadota bacterium
GGGCATGGCCGAGGGCTTGTACGTCATCGAGCATCCCTCGTTCGGGGCGATCATCAAGAACATCGCCGACATCATCGAGGACGAACCCGACGACGACAAGCGGCCCGACCCGACGCGGGTCCTGGTGAGGATGGTAGAGCCGGAGGAGGAGCGGGCCAAGCGCGACCTGCCGATCTCGGTCATCGTGGGCGAGCCGTATGACCTGAACGACGACTGGATCGAGAAGATCGGCCGGGGCCAGATGCCGCCCCTGGAACACAAGTTTGTCTACGGGCAGGACCTGAAGGAGATTGAGGGGGAGATCCGGCACGAAGGCGCGGGGGGCGCGGAGGCGGTCGCCGAGGGGCCGCTGAAGTATGACGTACACCAGACGGGCTACGCCTCGGTGGACGCCGTCATCTCGACCTATGCCGACGCGATCCGCACCGAACTCCGCATGAGCGGCAGCTACACTCCGGCCATCAAAGGCATCGTCAAGGCGTTCCTGGAACGCTGCACGTTCAACCTGCGCGGCATCCCCCTGAGCCTGGAAGCCGCCGGGGATTATGACGACGACACGCGCCGGATCGTCATTGACAACGTCCGGCGCGGCGACGTCAAGGAGAAGGTGATCCAGAACGTCGCCAAGATCATCGGCCAGGCGCGGGCCGGCAAGGAGACGCCGGACGTGACGGTGCAGACCCGGTGGGCCAGAGACCTGGCCGAGTTCGAGACGTCGCCCACGCCGAACGTGCTGCACAACCCGGCCAAGTCCGTCCACACGTTCTGCTGCTTCGACAGCGGCGACGAGCTCAAGTTCGCAAAGATGCTGGACGAGGCCGACGACGTGGTTTCCTGGCTCTGGAACGATCAGTCTGGGGTAGGCTTCCGCATCCAATACAGCTTTGAAGGCCGGATGCCCTACTATTACCCGGACTTTCTGGTGCGCCTGACCGACGGCAGCCTCTACATCGTGGAGAGCAAGGGCAGCATCCGGGAGCGCGACCGCGCCAAGCAGTCCCGCGCCGAGCGCTACGCCGGCATCCTGCGTGAAGCCACGCACGAGAACTGGCAGTACGTATTCTTGGTCAACGACGCAGGAATCAACCGCCTTGACGTCGCCTGGTGGCGTCAGCAGGGCCGGACCCTCTTCCGCGACCTGGTGAAGCAGACGCAGAACGCCGCCACAGGCGGCGGCCTATTCTGAGGGCGGTGTCTAGACGGCGGTCAGCGTTAGAGACGCGGCCTGAAGGCCGGGCGCGGTCAGCGTCACGGTGATCTCGCCCGGCGCCCTCAGCGACTGCACGTAGCCGAGTTGGCGGCCGTGATAGACGCTGCGTTTTTGGAAGCCATACTCCTCATGGCGGGCATGATTGCCGTTTTCCAGGCCCAGCAGCCGGGCCGGGCCGAGGACCGTCCAGGTGACTGCGTGGTCGGCATCAAAAACCACTGTGCCGTACTCGTCAACCACGGAGACGAGGATGTGGGCGAGGTCCAGGCCATCAGCAGTCAGCGTCACGGTGTCCGCGTTGGCGAGAAGCCGGTGGGCGGGGCCGCTCGTCTTCAGGCTGTCCCCCACAACGACCTGCCCGCCGTCATCCAGGCCGTTCAGGGTCAGCGTTCCGCTCTCATACGGCACGTCCCACCAGACCACGTGCCCGCCGTCCTCCTCCGGGGCCTTGACGCCTAGCGACCGGCCGTTCAGGAACAGTTCAGCTCGCCCGCAGTTCGTGAACCCGCCGACCCGGCGCATCTGGCCCCCCTCCCCCGCCCAGACTGGGTGAGCGTTCCGGTGTGACCAATGCTCCGGGGTGGAAACACCCAGGGTGACCATCGGCTCGGTCGTCCACAGGCTGCGGCGGAAATGGTACAGCGGCTTGGGCAGCCCGGCCAGATCCAGCAGGCCCGACCCGTTCCCGTGCGACGGCCACGTGCCCGCCTCGCCCAAGTAGTCAATCCCTGTC
>JAYTRQ010000207.1:0-1942 GCA_043746125.1 Armatimonadota bacterium
CTGGTCCCGATGGGGACGCAGGAGGTCGGCAACACGGGCTTCCGGTTCGTGCGTCTGGACTTCCCCGCCGGCGTCGAGCTGCACCTGGTCGCCGTCCGCGCCGTCTCACTCCTGCGTCCGCTCGACTATCTGGGAACGTTTGAATGCAGTGACGACCGCCTAAACGAGATCTGGCAGACAGGCGCGCACACGGTCCACCTGTGCATGCAGGATTATGTCTGGGATGGCATCAAGCGCGACCGCCTGGTCTGGATCGGCGACCTGCACCCCGAGGCGATGGTGATCGCGTCGGTCTTCGGCGCACACCCCATCGTCCCGGCCACGCTGGATTACCAGCGGGACCATTCGCCCCTGCCGGACTGGATGCACGGCATTTCCTCTTACTCGCTCTGGTGGCTGCTGATCCAGCGCGATTGGTATCGTTACGGGGGCGACCTGGCCTACCTCCGGCAGCAGCGCGAGTACCTCGTCGGCCTGCTGGCCCTGCTCGTCTCCAAGGTGGATGCCGAAGGGCGGGAGCGGCTGGACGAGATGCGCTTCCTGGAATGGCCGACCAGTCGGGACCCGACGGCGATTGATGCCGGCTTGCAGGCGCTCGTCGTGCTGGCCCTGCGGGCGGGCGCGGAACTCTGCGCGGTCCTATCGGAGACGGGTGCCGCCGATCAGGCTCTGGAGACCGCCCGGCGGGCGGCGGCCTGTTCGCGCCCGCCCAGCCTGAGCAAGCAGGCGAACGCCCTGCGGGTCTTGGCCGGGACGGCGGACGCGGCGGCGGTGAACCACGACGTCCTGGCCCTCGACCCCGCCCGCGGCCTGTCCACGTTCTACGGCTACTACGTCCTCCAGGCCCGCGCGCTGGCCGGGGATTACGAAGGCTGCCTGGACCTCCTGCGGACCTACTGGGGCGGAATGCTGGATATGGGCGCGACGTCGTTCTGGGAGGGCTTCGACATTGACTGGATGCCGAACAGCGCCCGGATTGACGAGCTGACACCGCCGGGAAAGCGCGATATCCACGCCGACTTCGGTGACTACTGCTATCCCGGCCTGCGCCACAGCCTCTGCCACGGGTGGGCCGCCGGCCCGACGGCCTGGCTGATGGAACACGTCCTGGGCATCGCCCCCGCCTCGCCGGGCTTCGCCACCGTCACGGTCAAGACGCACCTCGCCGGCCTGACCTACGCACGCGGGACGTTCCCGACGCCGTACGGCCTGATCGAAGTCTCCCACGAACGCGGGCCGGAGGCGGATGTGAAGACCGACTTAACTCTGCCCGAGGGCGTCCGTCTGGTAGATGGTCCCGGCTCCGTGTAGGGGTAAGACTTGCCCCTACCCTTTTGTCCTTCCAGGTCTTCCAGCCTGGTAGGGAAGGCGGGGCGAAACGGAGGGTAGAGGCAAGCCCTACCCCTGCATAGAGGGCAAGACCGACCGCCGAACGAGAAAGACCAGTCTCTCATGCAAAAATGCCTCCTGCCGCTCATCTTGACGCTCCTCACCCTTCCCGCCCTCGGCGCGTCTGCCCGGCCTCCTACGGTAGACCCCACCTACAGCTTCCCGATGCCCAGACTTCAGGCTCCGGCACGGGCCGCTGTGTCGGCCCAGTGGATCTGGGTCAGGCAGACTCTGGGGGTACAGACCGTCAGTGCCCGTGGCAAGGTTACGCTCCCGGCCGCGCCCCGCACGGCCACGCTGTTCGTCACCGGGGACGACAGCGTCACGGCGTTCGTCAACGGGCATAAGCTGGTGACCACGGACCCGGTGGAGAACGGGTGGAAGCAGGTCCACAGGCTCTCCGTCGGCCCGCTGCTCCAGGCCGGGCGGAACGTGATCGCCCTCCAGGGCGTCAACGGCGGCGGGGCGGCGGGCCTCCTGGCGCAGCTGGACGTCAACGGGAAGACGGTCCTGCAAAGCGGGCCGGGCTGGAAGGTGTTCGAGTCCGCCGCCC
>JAYTRQ010000208.1:0-1941 GCA_043746125.1 Armatimonadota bacterium
CGGTGATGCGAAGATCCGTGCGCTTTGAGGCCGCCAAGCACATCTCGTCGTCCATAGACGACAGCATGATCGAGTTCGAGATCACCGGGCCGGTGCCGGGCGAGGACGACAAGATGAGTGTCATGCTCGTTGCCGCCCCGAACGACATGGTGGAGTCTCGGCTGTCCACTCTAGCTCTGGCAGGCCTGGAGCCGGTGGCGGTAGACATTGAAGCGTTCGCCTTGCAGCGTGCCCTGCTGGACCTGTCCCCCACCCGGCCGGGTGACGGAGCGACGCTAGCCCTGCTAGACATCGGTGCGACGACCACGGACGTCAACATCGTTACCAACGGCCAGTTCGCCCTGACCCGGAACATCCCCATCGCAGGTGACAGCTTCACCCAGGCGCTTAAAGCCGGGGCGCCCGGCGCGGACTGGAACACTTTAGAGGCACTGAAGGCGACCGTGGATATGACGACCCTGCTTCAGCCGGACACCGACCCCGAGGCCGCAGTGCTGGCGCGGGCCATGCAGCCGGCTATTGACGAGCTGCTGCGCGAGGTCCGCCGCTCGACTAACTACTACCAGTCCCAACTCGCTGATCCGGCCAGCGTCATCCTGCCGGCGGGCGTGAATGCCCAGTCCAGCGGCGCGGTCTCGCGCATCGTCGTGACCGGCGGGAGCGCCCGGCTTCGCGGGCTGGAGGAATACATGGCGGCCAGGCTGGGCGTCCCCGTAGAGGTCTGGAACCCCTTCGAGAACCCCGCCTTCGAGTCCGTCCGCATCATGCCATCGTTCGTCGAGGAGAACTATCCTCTGCTGGTGACCGGGATCGGGCTGGCTCTGAAAGAGCTGACCACCCCGCCCCCCCGGCGCGCGGAGAAACCGGTTCGATTCCCGAAACCGCTCGCCAAGGCGGTCTAAGTCACCCGAAAGAGTGTCACCCGAAAGAGTCAGCCCCATGCCTTCCATTAACATGATCGCCGTGCGCCGCGAGGACAAGCGGCGTCAGGAAAACAACATACGCAAGCTCCTCTACGCCATCCTAGGCGAAGTCGGAGTGGTCATCCTGCTCGCCTTCGTCCTGACGGCGCGGATTCTGGTCACGACCGGGCGCGTCAGTGAGCTGAACGGCCAGCTCGACAAGCTCAAGCCGCGCGTCGCCGCGATCCAGAGCCTCCAGGCGCAGACGGCGGACATGATGCCCAAGGTGCAGACCCTGGACGGCGCAAAGTCCGATACGCTGTTCTGGTACAAGAACTTTTACGCGGTCACAGCCAGCCTCCCGCCGAAGACGTGGCTGACGTCGCTGGGGACAGGTACTGCGGCCAGCGCCGCACCGGGCACGGCCACGCCCGGCACGGCCGGCGGGGGTGATCCGACTTTGAGCCTCTCCGGGATCGCCATGAGCCAGGCGACGGTCGGCGAGACCATGCTCCGTATGAACCAGGCTCCAAGCCTGGACCATGTAGATCTAGCATTCGTCCAGCAGCAGAAGATCGGCGCGGCGGACGCGGTGTCCTTCCAAATGACCGTGCATCTGAAGCCCGAATCCGATATGTCCAAGTCATCCGACACAAAGGGAGCCACTAATGGCACAAAGTCCTAACGCCGGTCCGAGCGCCACTGCGGGCACGAAGAAGTTGATGCTGATGCTGTCGGGCGGGGCCGGCCTGGTCCTGCTGGGCGGCTGCGGCCTGCTCGTCGGCCTGAACTCCGAGCTTGCCGGACGGCAGACGCTGGCCAAGCAGAAGGAGGCCGAGGTCGGCAGCAACGAGCAGATCGCCAAGCGCTACCAGACTACCCTGGACAACTACACCGATACGCAGGGCCGGATCAAGTTCCTGGAGTCGTCGGTGACGCCGAAGTCCTACGTCCCGACCCTGCTGGGCCAGCTCCAGTTTCTGGCGGCTTCGACCCACCTCCTGGTCACGTCCGTCCGCCCGGCTACTCCGCCCCCTCC
>JAYTRQ010000209.1:0-1938 GCA_043746125.1 Armatimonadota bacterium
ACCTGCATCGGCATCAGCACGCACAGGTAGTCGGCGGTGTCGGTGGGGCGGATGACGCCGGGGCGCAGCGGCTCGGTCAGCTCGATTAGCAGGCCCTCCGTGTCCAGGACGCCCAGAACGTCGGAGAGGTACTTGGCGTTGAAAGCGATCTCTACGGGCGTGTCGTCGCCAGTGCGGGCCACTTCCACCTCCTCGTAGGCGTTGCCGACGCTGCCACTCTCGGCCGTGATGGTCAGGCGGTCGCCGTCCTCGGTCGTCCGCAGGACCACGCGGCTGGCGGAGTCGAGGGCGACGATGGAGGCCCGCTTGACCGCGGCGGCGAAGGGGGCACGCTCCAAAGTCAGAGTTTTGGTAGTCGTGGCGGGGATGACGCGCTCGTAGTTCGGGAACTGGCCGTCAATGAGGCGGGAGATCAGGGTCGTCTTGCTGCCCTCGGTGTCGCCCTTCTTGTTGTCTATTTGGAACTGGATCTGGTTGCCGGACAGGGTGACCACGACATCACCCTCGTCGTTGCCCAGGATACGGAGCAGCTCGCTCATGGCCCGCGACGGCACGATGGCCTGGGCGCTGCCGGTGCCCTCTTTGACGGGGCAGTCTCGGACGGCCAGGCGGTGCGTGTCGGTGGCGACCAGGCGCAGGCTGTCCCCCTGGAAGACGACTAGGATGCCGGTCAGGATGGCCCGTGTCTCGTCTTTAGACGTGGCGAAGAGGGTCTGCTTGATGGCGTCGCGCAGGGTCTCGCGGTCCATGACGAAGCGCGAGTCTTCTTTGACCTGGGGCAGCAGGGGGAACTCGTCGGCGGACAGGCCGAGCAGCTTATAGTTAGCCTTGAGGCAGCGCAGGTGGAGCGTATTGGTCTCATCTTCGACCGACACGGACACGTCGGCGTCGGGCATGGCGGCTAGAAGCTCGGTGAAGTTGCGGGCCGGGGCGGTCGCCGCGCCATCTTCGGTGATGCCGACGCCGGGCAGGGTGTGTTCCATCCACATTTCAAGATCGGTCGCCATCAGGGAGACCTTGCCGTCTTTGGCAGCGATGCGGATGTGGGTTAGGATGGGCAGGGATGAGCGGGTTGCGACGGCCTTGCCAACGGTCTGGATGCCCTCGAATAGTTCCTTGCGCGGGCTGGACGCCCGGAGCAATCCGGGGATTGCGGTCTTCGTTGCCATGATCTTTGATTCCTTAACTTGAGTGAATTCGTACGTCGGGTTGGGGGGATTGGGCCGCCGCGTGTTCGTGCAGCAGGCGGTCCAGAGTGCGCTCGACGAACCAGTCGTCGGGGCGCTCGGTTGGGGTGGCCCGCAGGCTGGCAATCGTTTCGCGCAGGCGCTCGGCGTCCCGAGCGGCTTCGGGATGGGCGGCCAGATACGCCTCCACATGGCCGCGCAGGGCCAGGGGCAGGGCATCGTCTATGGATAGGTCTACGAGTTCCGCCAGTTCCTCGTCGGTCATAATTCCTCTTTCAATCATCTTCTGTCAATGCGTCCCGCAGGGCGCGGCGGGCACGGCCGTGCAGGGACTTCGTCGCCGCCGTCGTCCGGCCTAAGATCGTGGCGGCCTCGGAGGCCGTCAGGCCCTGCAAGTCGCACAAGGTCAGCACCAGGCGGTGGTCGTCCGACAGTGAACGGAGTGCTTCATCTAGATCCGAGACCGGGTCCGGCTCGGGCGAGAACAGTACCCAGTCGCCCCGGCCCGTTTCACTCAGGCCGGACAGCGAGAGAGTGGGGAGGCGCGGCTGCCTCAGCCGTTCCAGGCAGACCAGCCGGGCGATACCCAGAAGCCAGGTCTTGAACCGGCTTTCGCCCCGGAAGCCGCCCGCCCGCAGCGCCCGCGCGGCCCGCAGCCACGTCTCCGAGGCGGCCTCCTCGGCGTCCTCGCGGGCGTCCAGGAAGCGCCGGGCGAAGGCGTAGGTGGCCTCGACGTGCCGCCGGAAGAGTG
>JAYTRQ010000210.1:0-6242 GCA_043746125.1 Armatimonadota bacterium
CAACCCGCCTCGCGTCAACTGCGTAAGTCCTACTATAGGTTATAAAACAGCCGCAGAAACATAGACGACAGGTTATATTTCACGCCCCCCAGAACAAGCGGCCCGGCCTTCGCGCAGAAGGCCGGGCCGCTATCACTACGGTGGAGGCATCGCCTACACCCCTACGACCACCTTCCTGCCCGCCTCGGCCTCGGCCGCCGCTTTGGCTCGCTCGTCGCGGGCCGTCCGCTTGGCCTCTAGCCAGGGGAAGCGGCGGCCGTCGTCGCGCGGCGTGGTGGGGGCACCGAAACCGATGATGTAGGCGCGGCGCGGCCCGGCCGAGCGGTTCGCGCCCGTGAAGTGCAGCGTGCGCGAGTCATGGAAGGTCGCGCCGCCGGGCGGCAGGGGGCAGGCACCGGCCCTAGACTCGTCAATCGGCTCGACCAGCTCCAGGCCATGAACGCGCGTATCGCCGCCGATGCTCTGATGCGGTACCACCTTCTGCTTATGGCTGCCAGGCAGGAATGTCATGCAGCCGTTCTCCTCCGTCGCCTCCTGCAAGGGCATCCAGACGCTCAACGAATTGTAGCGCGTGCCGGCGTGCCAGTACGCCTCGTCCTGATGCCAGGGCGTCGGAGCGCCCACCCCGGCGGGCTTGAAGATGGCGTGGTCACCGGAATACACCACGTCGGGGCCGAGCAACTGCTTGGAGATCGCCATCGCGTTCACTTCGTAGAGCGTGTTCGCCAATTCGGGCGCGTACTTGCGTGGGTTGAGGATCTGAGGGAGGGTTGCGGCCTTGCCTTCCTCGTCCGCCCCGGCGAGGTCAAACTGGTTGCCCTCCGCCCGGCCCGCCCGCTCGGTGAAGATGCGGTCGTAGACGCCGCGCAGGCGCTCGATCTCGTCCTGGGTGGTGATGGCGTCAATGGCAAGAAAGCCGTTGTCATGGTAAAAGGCGATCTGCTCATCGGTGAGCGTGATTGTCGGTTCGTGGGGCATGGGATTCTCCTTTAGGGGTAGAGGGTCGGGCAGACGTCCGGGTCGCTGTAGTCGGGGTGGCCGTCTGTCTGGCGCACCAGGCGGTCGTCGTCGTGCGTCGCCAGGCGGCCGTCCGGGTAGTGGTACTCCTGCCAATGATTCGCCGCATCCTGCAAGTGGATGGCGATGGACCGGCGCGGGTTCGGACTGCGATTCGGGCCGCTGCCGTGGATGGTTAGGCAATTATGAAAGCTGATCTGGCCTTTCTTCAGGGCGATGGGGATTTTGACGACCGGCCGGCCACCGGTGCGAAAATTCTTTTCCAGGCCCTCCAGGTCGCTGCTGAAGAAGTTCAGACCCTCCGTATTGTCCGGCCAATGCAGGCTGCCGTCAATCATGGTGATCGTTCCCTGCGCCTCGTCGCAGTCGTGAAACGGAATCCAGGCGGTCAGCATATTCGCGGAGGAGCAAGTCTTCCAGTAACCCCGGTCCGTGTGCCAGCCGACGTTGGCGGGTTTGTCGGGGTCATCGGTCGGCTTATAGAGTAACTGATCGTGCCACAGGCGGATTTCGGGCGTCCCGGCCAGCCGGGCGGCGACCGCGCCTAGAAGTGGATGACGGACGAGGGCGCCCAGGTCCCGGTTGAAGAACGAGGCGTAGTCGTTCTTCCGCAGGCCCGCACCGGGGCGAGATTGAGGCCGCATGACCTCAAGCGCCGGCACGCCGGGGTCGTCCAGGTCCAGGTCGTAGTACCGCTCGCTGCCCGCGCGGGCGGCGTCAATCTCCGCGTCGGTAAAGATCTTGGCGGAGAGGTACCAACCGCGCTCCTGATAAGCACGGACCTCGGCGTCGGTGGGCAGAAGCGCCCTTTGTCCTTCTGTGAGTGTCATGGCCTTATTGTACGCCAAAGGGCTGGAATGCCGCTTGCAGGAGTTTCCGGCGTAAGTGCGGAATCTTCGGACTATGTACGTTTCTGCCGGCCCTGCGGAACTTCTGGCTGGGTTCCACGCCTATGGGCCGGACCCGGACGTCCCCGAGTTGGACCACGCCGGGGAGCAGTGGGCCTCGCGTCGGCTGCTCATCCCTACCCACGTCCACCCGGTCTGGGAGTTTTACTCGCAGATCAGCGGCGAGTCGTGCTGGGACGGGCCGGACGCCTCCCACGTCCTGCGCCCCGGTGACTTCTTCGCCGTCCCGCCCGGCGTCCCGCACCGAATGCACGACCGGCCCCAGGCTAAGCACCATTTCTTTTTCGCCGCCCTTGACTTGGACGTCATCCTGGGCCGACTGCCCGCCGTGGCCCCCCTCTGGCGAAGCGAGGTCGTGTTCGTGGCGGGGGCGGAGTCGCTGCTGGCCCCGTTCCGCCATTTAATCCGCGAAATCTCGCTGTCCCTGCCGCACAGGGCGGCGGGCCTGAGATTAGCCTTAGACGCTCTGGTTTTGGAGGCCTCGCGCCTGCTCGAAGCCGCACCCGGCGAGGCCCCACCCTCGCTGACCCTACGGCACCCGGCCGTGCGTCGGGCCAAGGACGCGCTGGACGGCGAGCCTGGCCGCACATGGCGCCTGGCAGACCTGGCCCGGATGTCGGGCGTCTCGCCAAACCATCTGGTAGAGTGCTTCACGCGCGAGGTTGGCGTCTCGCCTCGCCGGTATCTGCTCAGCGTCCGCGTGCGGATGGCCCAGGAGATGCTGATGGGCAGCGACGTCGGCGTCACGGATTTAGCGTTGGAGCTAGGGTTCGCGTCGGGTCAGCATTTCGCGGCGACGTTCAAGCGGCTGACGGGGGAGACGGCGCTGGGGTATCGCGCCCGGCAGAGGAGCAGAAGATGAGAGAGCAGAAGATGAGAGAGCAGGGGCGTGGTTTCCTCGGATTGAAATCCGGGGGAAATGCGCCCTCGTGTCACACCATTCCAGGCAATCCCACGCCACACCTCTTCCTAGCCCTGCTCTGCCTTTTCCCTCTCCTCCTCTGCCTCGCTGTCACCACCGCCCCACCCTGCCGCGCCGACACACCCCAGAACTTGCTGACCAACCCCGGCTTTACGGCGGGCCTGACCGGATGGGAGCCGCTCTGGACGCGCGAGCCGAACACGGGTTCAGAGGACGTAGACCCAGTGGTCACGCACAGCGGCAGGGCCTCGCTCCGGGTCCATCACACGGGCGAGCGGGACTGGAGCGCCGCCCAATCAGCCCAACTGCCCGTTCACGCCGGCGACATCCTCATCCTGTCGGGATGGGTCAAGGCCGAGGGAACAGGGACGGCGCAACTTAACATGGTGATGCGCGGCGTGGACGGCACGGTGCAGGACTGGGAGGCGGGCCTGATCGGGGCCGGCGGGACACACGACTGGCAGCGGCTTGCACGGCGTATCGTGGTCCCGGCGGGTATCAAAACGGTCCAGTTCCGGTTCGTTGGCGACGGGGCGGAGATGGTCTGGCTGGCGGACGCCTCCCTGGTCAGAGACGGCAATGCCAGGTCCTTCTCGGAGAAGCTCCGGGGGAAGACGCTACGGCTCGCGAATGGCGTTCTGGACGCCCGGTTGAACGCCCAGGATGGGACACTGACGGTCACGGACAAGCGCACCGGCCAAGCGTGGCATCAGCAGCCTGCGGACGGCATGATCGTCAAAAACGCACAGGCGCTCGGCCCGCGCTCGATCGAGTTGTCAGTCTGGGACGTCAGCAATGACCTGACGCTGACTGCGACCGTCGCTCTGGACCCGGCCAAACCCGAGATGACCGTCCGGCTGACTGGAACCGGCAGCATCCAGCAGCCGGTCGCCTTCCCACCGCCGTTCGTCTCCAGGCCGGGGACCTGGCTGGTCCTGCCTATGAATGAGGGCATCATCTTCCCCGTGGACGACGCGACACTCTCCCCAATCACGCTTAACACCTACTCCGGGCACGGCCTGTGTATGCCCTGGTACGGCGTCACGGACACACGTTCCGGCGCGGGCGTCCAGACCATCCTGCAAACGCCCGACGACGCCCACGTGGACTTCACCCGGAAACTCGGCGGCCTCCTGTACGCCCAGCCCGCCTGGGAGGCGTCCCGCGGCTCGTTCTCCTATTCCCGCGCCCTCACTTACGTCTTCGCAGCCAAGGGCGGCTACGTCGCCCAGGCCAAGCGCTACCGCGCTTATGCCCAGGCAACGGGTCTGTTCAAGACACTGGCCCAGAAGCGGCGCGAGAACCCGAACGTGGACCTCTTGGTCGGCGCGGTGAACGTCTGGACCTTTGACATGGATAAGGTCGCCCTGTGCCGGGAGATGAAGTCGCTGGGCCTGGACCGTGTCCTGTGGTCGGGCGGCGGCTCACCGTCCGAGATCGCGCAGATCAACGCGCTGGGCTATCTGAGCAGCCGGTACGACATCTTCCAGGACGTCTACCCGCCCGAAGCCCCCTCCTGGGACAACCACGCGGGCTGGCCGCAGGACTTGGTCTGGCTGCCCAACGGTGACTTCATGCACGGCTGGGCGGACCGGCAAAAGAAGCCGGACGGGACCGAAGTCGTTTATCAAGGCGGCGTCATCAACTCTACGCGGGGCCTCGCCCGCGCCCGCGAGACTATTCCGGCCGACCTGAAGACGACCCCTTTCAAGTGCCGGTTCATTGACACAACGACCGCGTCGCCGTGGCGCGAGGATTACAACCCAGCCCACCCGCTCACGCGTTCTCAGGATCGGCACTACAAGATGGCCCTGCTCGACTTCTGCTCGCACGACATGAAACAAGTCGTCGGCACTGAGACCGGCATTGACCCCTCCGTGCCCTTCGTGGACTACTACGAGGGGATGCTGAGCCTCGGTCCCTACCGTCTGCCCGATTCGGGCTATGACATGCTGGGCTACAAGACGCCCACGCCGGACTTCCTGAAGTTCCAGGTCGGCCACTTCTACCGCATTCCGCTCTGGGAACTGGTCTACCACGAGTGCGTCGTGGCCGATTGGTACTGGGGCGATTCCACCAACAAGGCTCCGGAAGTCTGGCCGCGCCGGGACCTATTCAACATCCTCTACAGCACCCCGCCGCTGTTCTTTCTGGACAGGGGTGTCTGGGAGAAGAATAAAACCCACTTCGCGCAGACCTACAAAAACGTCTCCCCGGTCGTCCGCCGCCTGGGCTATAACGAAATGCGCTCCCACGAGTTCCTGACGCCCGACCACGCTGTCCAGCAGACGCGCTGGTCGTCCGGCACAACCGTCACGGTCAACTTCGGCACCGACGATTACAAGATGGCGGACGGCTCGGTCTTAGCGGCGGGGGGATGGCGGGTGCATTGAAGGGGATGGGCGGGGGGCAGGTCTAATGAGCAAAGGCTCAATCGGATCTTGCATGGTCTGTCCCAGCCAGAGGGGAGAAAGGGCGAACACAAGGTTCGCCCCTACCGGGCCGGATAATGCAGGCCAGATCGTAGGGCGCGAACCTTGTGTTCCCCCGTCCCTGGCTCTTCGCTCCCCTGCTGTTTCGGAACAGGCTTAGGCTAATGACGTACGACCCGGACGCCCGCCGGAGGGGACCAATCAAACACCCCCTTTGGCGGCGCTTGATCGTACTGAAAATGATCCATAACCAGCAGCCTGAAGACTGTCATCGTCTGTTGGCGCTCGTGTGGGTCTTTGGAGACGTGCATCTCGACTCGGGCCAGACGGCGCGTCTTTGAGTCCACCCAGTCCGTCATGTGAATCGAAAGACGTACCGTCTGACTATTGCCCAAGACGGTGCGGAAGTCCCGGTCAAAGCGCACCTGTCTCTGCCCATCCACAGTCACGCTTTGTTGACGAAAGTTCGTCATTTTGGGTTGGGCCTGTTCCCCTTCTGCAATAAAAGGCGTGACTTGAGTCATTTCAGTGAAGCCGCGAAGTTGACTGTCAACTCTTTGCTGCGCGGACTCCTTCAACGTCGGCAGCAAGTCACATTCGTCTTTATACAAGATGAAACCGCCCCGGTCGTCAACTAAGTCTTTTATCGGGTTATGCACCGGGAGACCTTGGTAGGGCGCGGACGCATCGTAATCGGTCATGGCAATGGCCGGAGGGTCGCGCCGTAGCCAATTGGTGTAAGCCATTTTGAAGCCATTGGGCTTGGAACTGGAGCCACTATCCGCCTGCACTTCCGTCCTCCAAGTGACTGTCTGCACTTGCTGCATGGCTTTCTCCACATCCGCAAAGGCAATCGTCGGATGCCCTAGCTGGCCTGGAACGATCCAGAAGAAGGCGACGAGGGAAGCCGCAAGACCCGTCAATCCGACAGCGGCGCGGCGAACCAGGACGGGGCGACGGGAC
>JAYTRQ010000211.1:0-6238 GCA_043746125.1 Armatimonadota bacterium
GGGCCTCCGTCGCTCCCACTTGAAAAACAGACATAGGCCTCGGCTCCGAGCGTCTCAGGTGGCATCATCAGGGTGGATCCAAATGGGTTTGTCAAGTCCCACAGTGCCATTACTTCTACAATTAGGACTTTCGCTTATTCTTGCTTCCAACTTATTTATGCTTGCTTGTTTCTGTCAATAGCGTCTGAGAATACTGCGAAAGTCAAGCGTGAAGTAAAACACCAACAATGACGGGCCACGAAAGGTTCCATTCCCAGCTATTCAGTCCAGATTAGTCTGAGATGCCCCAACGATGCGCCGGCTGCTGCGCTCTTGCACGAAGACGACAGCGTGGCGCTGACGCCCGATCCCCACGGTCGGCGTGGCGGTAAACGCGCCGCCTGACGTCACACCCAACACCCTCAACTGCCGGACAACGGCGACGTGTTCCAGAGTCCGTTCGGCGTTCTCGCCGCCGCCGACGGACGACGATAAGCCGTCTTCGGTGATAGCCAAAATTACGTCGGCCGGGTCGCTCTTGACGCTGTCCGGCAGACGCTCTACGCGCACCGTGAGCGTGTCCGAGCCGGCGCTCCGAGTCAGTTCCACGTCCGCCTTCGGCTGCCGGGCAGCGCGGGCGATGGCCGTGCGGGCCGCATCCACGTCACTGCCGACGAACTGTGCGTGCCCGTCCACGACCATCTGCGGCGTGTAGACTTGGCCCAGGCCAAACGTGCGGGAGTAGTCCGACTGCCGGGCACTGTACCGGCTGGCCGAGAACCGGTCCGCCCACCCGCCATGATTCCAGTAGTCTACGTGCTCCCCCAGGGCGATCACCTGCGTGCCGGGAACGGGCGACGTCTTCTCAAAACGTGACAGCAGCGAGTCGGCGGGTGGGCAGCTTGAGCAGCCCTCGGACGTGAACAGCTCGACGATCACAGGCGTCCGCGTCGCGGCAGGCGCAGGCGCGGCGTGCGTCAGGTTGCGAGTGGTCAGGACGCCGGTGGCGGCGAGGCCGGCCGCCGCCAAGGCTAGTAGGGGGTGTTTCATGGGGGTTACTCCTAGACCCCTCTACAAACGGCGGGTGTTTTAGGTTCCAATAGCCGACTTGTGGTACACTCTCTCGGACGCTTTTCAAGATATCCCCTATGAACAGAACCCTAATCACAGGCCTGGGCCTGCTTCTTTCGATAGGCCTTTCGGGAGTCTCGGCCGCCCCCACCCCGGCGCCCCTCTGGGTGACCGCCTACTACCCCGTGTGGAACCAGGAGGGCGGCATGGGGCCGGCCAAGATTGACTACTCCGCCATCACGCACCTGATCCACTTCGCCATTGTCCCCCGCCCCGACGGCGCTCTGAGCGGCATTACGCCGGCGCAGTCGGCAGCCGTCGTCACCTGCGCCCACAAGGGCGGCGACAAAGTCTTACTCTGCCTGGGCGGCGCGAACACCGGCCACGTCATCGGCCCGGTCCTGACGGACGCCATACGCCCCACGTTCATCAAGAACTTGATTGGTTTTATCACCGCGCGGGGCTATGACGGCATTGACGTGGACATGGAGCCGATCCTGACAGCCGATGAACCCAACTTCATCAAGTTCATCGAAGAACTGCGAGCGGAAATGAAGGCCGCCAATCCGAAGTGGCTGCTTACCATCCCATCCTCGGGGGACGCCGGAACGCAGTCAAAGCTCTGCGCCCGACTGCAAGCTAACTTCGACCAGATCAACGTCCAGACCTACGACCTGAGCGGCCCGTGGCCGGGCTTCAAGACCTGGTACAACGGGTCTCTCTACGGCAACGGACGCACATCGCTGACGGCGACCCGGCCCTACCCGTCGGCAGACAACGTCCTGAGTTCCTACCTGGCGGCGGGCGTGCCGAAGGCGAAGCTGGGGATCGGGGTGGCATTCTATGGATACGTCTGGACCGGCGCGAACGGCCCGGCGCAGAGCATTCAGAGCGTCACGACCACCACGCTGGCCTACAGCGCGATCATGGACAAGTATTACCGGCCCGACACGTACCATTGGGACACGCTGGCTCACGCTCCCTACCTAAGCGTCGGGGCCGAGGGAGACCCGGCCCGTAAGTTCATTTCCTACGATGATGCTCGGCTCGCCCGTGAGAAGATCCAGTACGCGCGGTCACACGGCTTGGGCGGCATGATTATCTGGGAGCTAGGCCAGGGCTACCGGGACAGCCAACCGGCGGGCCGGAAGGACGCCCTGCTGCAAGCCGTCAAAAAGGCCGCGTCGGGCCATTAATCGAAGGGGCCAATTCCCCGCCGTCGTTGGGGAACCGTTGGGCCGACTGCGGGACGAACTCGCGCGACTGACGCGGACTCTCCCTACACAACTCCATCACTTCACTGCCCCGACCGTTCTTCTCGAAACACTCCATCCACAGATCGTACATGCGGCCCGCTTCCAGTTCATCTCCTGCTAAGTTTACCAGGGGAACAGACCCAGGACCAGGGTGGGCAGGAGGAGTGAGCGTCTCAGGGCTTTACCTCGACGCCATTCCAGAAGGCCACGTGGCTCTGAATCCGCTTGGCGAGGCGGGTCGGCTTCGGGTAATGCCAGGCGGCGTCAGGGTTGGTCCGGCTGCCGACTTCCAGGGCATAGTAGCTGGCCCGTCCGCTCCACAGACAGACGGTATGAGTCTCGCTCGGCCTCAAAAACTCCGGGCGAACGCTCTCGGCGGGGAAGTAGACGCTCCCTTTCCACCGGATGGTCCGGTCACTCTCCGCGATGGTCTGCCCGTTCCAGATGGCTTTCATGGTTGATCTCCTTTTCCACGCAATGGCGTGGTCTAGACGGCTTTACCAGGAGGAGCGCCGTGAAGTTCATTCGCCCGCCAGAATTGGGTAATAATGTCTGCATGAGCACACGTGGCAACCGATCTGACTACGATTTGATTATTCTCGGGGGTGGGTCGGCGGGCATCGTCTCCGGCGTCATGGCGGCCGGCCTGGGGCTACGAGTAGGGCTGGTCGAGAAGGAGAAGATGGGCGGCGAGTGCCTGCACACGGGCTGCGTACCCAGCAAGGCCTTGCTTCACGCCGCCCGCGTCGCCCGGACGATCCGCACGGCGGACCGAGCCGGATTGACGGCCCACCCGGTCTCCCGCGCCGACGCTTCTGGGGTCCTGGCCCACGTGCGGGAGACGATCCAAGCCGTGGAAGAAGCGGATGCGACGACGCAGATGCTGCGCGAAGCGGGCGTGGAAATCCGTTTCGGGGCAAGCCGATTTACAGGCCCACATGAGTTTCTGCTGGAAGGGCAGACGCTACGCGCACCCCACTTCCTTTTGGCGACCGGGTCACGCCCCGCCGCGCCCGACGTCCCCGGCCTGGGCGCGGGCGATTATCTGACCAACAAGACCGTATTCGACCTGGACGAGATCCCCGAGCGCCTGCTGGTCGTTGGCGGTGGCCCCATCGGGGTGGAAATGGCGCAGGCGTTCGCCTGGCTCGGCAGCCGCGTCACCCTGATCCAGCGGGGCGATCGCCTCCTGCCCCATGACGACAGTGAGATGGCCCGGCTTTTGGAAGCATACCTGCGCGAGGATGGCGTAGACCTTCGACTAGAGACGTCGCTCTCAGCTGTACACCGCGACGGCAGCTCGCGGGTCGCCCTGCTCCGAGGCCCCGGCGGGACCGAGGCCGAAGTACCGTTTGACCAGGTCTTGCTCGGCATCGGGCGGCTTCCGAATACGGAGGGACTGGGGCTTGAGGCGGCCGGCGTGGAGTTCACCGGCAAGGGTATCAAAGTGGACCGTTCTTTGAGGACGACCGCGCCGCACATCTACGCCTGCGGTGATCTGCTGGGGCATGACCATTTCTCGCACCTCGCCGAGTACGAGGCCAAGATCGCCGTCCGCAACATCGTCTTCCCCGGCCGGTCCTCCGCTTCGTTCGATCTGTCCCCGTGGACCACGTTCACCGATCCCGAGATGACGCATGTGGGCGCGACCGAGGAGCAGCTGCAAGCACGGGGCATCAAGTATGAGGTCTACAGGCAGCCGTTCGCGCAGAACGATCGGGCGATCACCGACGGCGAGACGCGGGGGCTGGTGAAGGTTCTGACGCAGGGCCTGACCGGGAAGATTTTAGGTGTGCACATTTTAGGCAGCCGCTCGGGCGAGATGGCGCAGGAGTGGATTCTGGCGATGGAGCAGGGCCTTTCGATTCGGGCGATCGCCGACCTGATCCACGTCTACCCGACGCTGTCTATGGCGTCGCAGCACGCCGCCCAGCGGTGGTATGAGCGGAAGGCCCGGGAGCCGTGGGCGGCTGGGCTTTTGCACGCCTATACCCGCTCGGTGCGCCCGCATGGGGCGGTCATTGCTGGGGGCCTGCTTGGCCTGATCGCCGTGGGTCTCGCCCGGCGCAAGGCATGAGGCTCTCCGTCATCATCCCCGCCCTGAACGAGCGACTCGGTCTGCCGGAGACGCTGTCACTCCTGGCCGACGTTCTGACCGCCGACGAAGTCCTGATCGCGGACGGGGGCAGCAGGGACGGGACACGAGATTGGGTACGGGAGCAGCCGGGGGTCCGGCTGGTCGAGGCGGTACGCGGGCGCGGGCCGCAGATGAACGCAGGGGCGGGGGCGGCGACCGGTGACGTGTTGCTGTTCCTGCATGCGGACTGTCGCCTGCCCGCCGGAGCCTGGAAGGCCATGCAGTCTGCCCTGGTGGACCCTGGTGTTTCGGGCGGCGCGTTCGGGGTGCGCTTCGAGGCCGACTGCCCGCCCGCACTGCACGCCACGGCCCGGCTGATCACCCTGCGTTCGCGCGTCTTCCAGGAAGCGACAGGGGACCAGGCGATCTTCGTCCGCCGGTCGGCCTTTGACGCAGCCGGCGGGTTCCCCCTCTGGCCGCTGTTTGAGGACTTCGCCCTGGTCGCGCGGCTCAAAAAGCGAGGCCGGTTCCTCCTCTTGTGCAATAAAGTCACGCTCTCGCCCCGCCGCTGGCTGGCCTTCGGAATAGGGCGGACGAACGTGCTGATGTGCCTGCTGTATGTGGGCTACCGGCTCGGCGTCCCCCCAGCGACTTTGAAGCGCTGGTTCGCCGACGTCCGGCCGGCAGCGGGGTAATTAAGCTAGACTTTATGGATAAAGCCCACATTTCTTTTGGAGATAAAGACGCGTCTGTGCCTGCTGCGCGGGCGAGAGTTCTCCGTTGTAGATCAGTATTTCCGCAATGTCACCGCCAAAAGTGAATTGGTCGTAGAGTCCGCCGGTCTCGTACGTCGGACCTCCCAGTGCCAGATAGGGTGGAGCTTTGGAAAGATTGCATTGCGCCATACGCACCTGCCACGTTTGAGCACCCGCGACCGGCGCAACGCCGTTGTTGAAAGTCAGTCCCGTCGTCGTGGAAAGGATACTGTTGTTGTTGCCATCTTGAGCCGAGAAGGGCTGCGGCACCGCTGAGGCGTAGACCCCGAAGACTGTCACAGCGCCGGGCATCAGCGTGGTTCTGTCTGCCAGCGCCCCGGTGACCAGGCCCAGCCGCCGGCCGTCGAGGCGAACCGCAGGCAGGCCGTTGACGGCATTCTTCACCCACTGTGCATTGCCGTTGGCGGGAGGCGCTCTCAGCGTCCAATCCGCCCGCGTGCCCTCAGACTTCCAGGAAAGCACGGCATTCGTGTCGTCCTTGGTGACGCCCTGAGCGGCCTCAAAATGCAACTGCAAATTTTCCTGAGCTGGTCGTTCTGGAGATTGCCACGCGGCGTTAATCTGCTTGGCTGTCACTTTCTGTGGCGCGAAGCCCTGAGCGGTGGGCGTCATGCCGTCCGGGTCGAGCCATACCAACTGCGGTTTGCCGCCCATCAATGTGACGCGATAAACCGAACCTTCGGGCCGCGCCAGCAGGGTGAGTCGGCCCAGTTCGGGGATGGTGACTTTGGTCGGACGCGCCACGCCGTCGGCGGCCCACGCCGTCACCAGCCAGCGAGTGCTCTTGCTGGCCGCGGTCTTGTTAATTACCGTCCTGCGAGCAACAATCCTCACGTTTGGCTCGCTGGAAGTGAATTCGTAGCTTGGCTGGTCGTGGCTCCAGCGGTGGTTGCCGTCGCCGGGCAGCAGATCTCCTTCACGCAGATCGTCTTCGACATAGGAAAACAGCGCCTGGACGTGCGACAGACGCGCCATCTGCTGCACCCACTGACGCGGTTTTTGGGCGTGAAACGGAGCGGTGAAGCCTCCGGTCGGCAATTCGTAGTACCCGGCGTTGCCGCCGAGCGTCCCGGCAGTAA
>JAYTRQ010000212.1:0-6235 GCA_043746125.1 Armatimonadota bacterium
GGTGACGGTTTCTCCCGGTACACCACCGTCCCGGAGGAGATAGGCCGCCCCGGCGAGCGAGGCGATTTCACCACCTGGCTCAAGGGGAAAGTCAGCGAAATCAGCGGCGTGACTACTAGTCACGCCCGACCCCACCTGCTCGATAACACCCACGACGTCACAGCCCAACACGGCGGGCAGCGCGACGCCGTGGGGTCCGAACACCCCGCGCCGTGCGCCGACGTCTGCGGGGTTCATCGAACTGGCACGGACTCGTACCAGGACTTCGTTCGGCCCCGGCGCGGGCATATCCACTTTCCGCTCCTCGAACACCTCTGGCCCGCCCTACCTGCCGATCGCCGTGGCCTTTGTGCTGCTAGCCTTCTTCCTACCCCAGCTGTCACCAGGACTTCTGCCGGGCCTGCTTATTGTCCCACGCTTGCAGGGCGGCCACATGGGCCGCCTCCGCTTCTTCCATCCGTTTCCGGCTGGATGAAAGCGCATTCGGCGCGGCTTGCTCTTTCTCCGCCGAATACTCCGCTCGCCTATCTGCCGCTGTCTTTTGGAGGGACGCGATCCTTTCGACCTCCGCCTTGACCTTTGAGTCCTGGCCGGACGACCGCCGCCACCAGGCCGTCAAGTAGTTAACCAATAGAAGCCTCTTCTAAGTGTGAACCCGATTCTGTGGCGAACCGCTGCGAAATGCCTGGATGTTGGACACCGTCGTTTCCAGGATGCGCTCCACGGCCTCAATGCTGTCAAAAGCGATGTGCGGTGTGATCACCAGATCCTGGCGCTGCAGGAGCGAGTGGTTTCGCAAAGCTCGCTTCAGGCTCTCCTCGCTGGCATTCGGGTTCCGCAAGAGCTGCTTCTCTTCGGAGAACACTTCCTCGCCTTCCAGCACGTCCAGACCTGCGCCCGCGAGAATGCCCTGGTTCAAGGCGGTGACCAATGCCTCCGTGTCTACCAGCTCGCCCCGCGCCGTGTTAATTAACAGCGCCCCGCGCTTAAACTGCCCGATATTGTGCGCCCCGATCAAATGCCGCGTGGCCTGGCTCGCGGGTGCATGGAGGGTTACGACGTCCGAGCGGCCGAGCAGGTCTTGCAGTGTCGTGTAGGTGAACCCAAAATGCTCCGCCTTGGTCTCGTCCTGTGCGGGGTCATAGGCCAGCAGGGTCATCCCGAAGCCGTGCGCGATTCGCATGACATACTCGCCGATGTGGCCCACCCCGATCACGCCCAGCGTTTTGCCCTTGAGGTCAAAACCTTGCAGTCCGTCCAGAGAGAAGTTGCCCGCCGTGGTCCGCACATACGCTTTGTGCAGGTTCCGCGACAGGGACAGGATCAGCGCGAAAGTGTGCTCGGCGACTGTGTTCTCACCATACGTCGGCACGTTGCAGACGGGGATACCTCGCGAATCGGCATCGGGCACGTTGATGTGGTCAAATCCCGTTGAGCGTGTGGCAATCATTTTCAGATAGGGTAGGTTCTCGATCACGTCGGCGCTTAGGTGGGAGCGCACAAAAGGCGAGACGATCTCTGCATCGGCGGCGATCTCCCGTGCCTGTTCCGCTGTGGCGAGGGGCGTGGCCCGGAAGTGAAGGGTTTCCGAGTGCAGGCGTTCCGTCAGGTAGCGTTGCTCATGGTCGTTGACCTCAAAGAAATAGATGCTCATAAAGACTGTCTTTCCGGCAGTTTTGAATGCCAAGACTGAATGGTTGCAGGCGATGCGGCAGTTCAGGAGAAAGGAGAGGCCCGAATGGGGCGGGGCGGACGCAAGGGGGCGATACGCAGTGTTACCTCAGTTGTACCCACCAAGGCAAGCAAGCAAACGACCCATAAGCCGCTTCTAAGCGCGGCCTCTGGGCAGGTACAATAGGGAATGGTTTTCGTCAAAATCTGCGGGATCACGAGCTGGAAGGACGCCGAGGCGGCTGTGAACGCAGGCGCGGACATACTCGGCTTTGTCTGCGACGGGAACAGCCCGCGCGTTATTGACCCGCTGGACTTCTGCGACATCGCCGCCCGGCTGCCCGAGCGCATCGTCCGCGTCGGCGTCTTTGACCGCACGACCGACGTCCGCTGGCGACTGGAAGGCGGGGGTCTGATCCAGCGGTTCCACCAGATCCAGTATTACCAGGACAGCCTCTGGACGGACATCATCCGGCAGAACTGGGACATGAGCCGCAAGATCAAGGCGTTCCACCTGAACGGTGACCGGGACCTGCGGACCATCGCCAGCTTCAGCGGCGCGGTGCAGTCGTTCCTGCTCAACGTCCACGCCCGCGCGGCGTCCGGCTACACGGACGCCGACGCCTACGGCTGGGAGTTGGCCCGTGAGACGCATCAATTCGGCAAGCGACTTCACTTGGCGGGCGGACTCACGCCGGAGAACGTCGGGCAAGCCGTCGCCCGCGTTCTGCCCTACGCCGTGGACGTCACCGTCGGCGTCGAGTCCGCGCCGGGCGTCAAGGACCCGGACAAGATGCAGGCGTTCGTCCAGGCCGTCCGGGCCGCCCGGTAGTCTCGCCACGTCCCCCGCCGGTATTTTCGGCGTCTGAGGCACCTGCTGCCCAGAACGCTCACAGGATAATACGGTAGATAGCTTCGGCCAGCCGCGCAGGGTCGTGGCGGACGATGTCGGTCTGGGAGATTAGGTTCACGGCCATGGGAGTGTAGCCCATCCTGCGGATCTCCTCCACGTCTGGCGTGACGAAGCGCTGGCCGTACCTCTCATACTTTTCTAAGATCTCCGGGCTAGGCGGCTCCTTGTTGATGAGAGCATAGTCGAAGAGCCGCTTGCCGGGGGCATGGTCGGCGATCACGCGCAGGTGCTGGGAGGCCGTGTAGTTGTCCGTCTCGCCAGGCTGTGTCATCACATTGCAGACGTAGATTTTGACGGCTTTAGAACGCGCCACGGCGTCGGCGACGCCGTCTACGAGCAAATTGGGGATGACACTGGTGTAGACACTACCCGGCCCGAGAATGATCGCATCGGCCAGGCGGATGGCTTCCAGGGCCTCGGGCAAGGGCTGGGTGCTTTCGGGTCGCAGGAGCATCCGGCGGATCGGCAGTGCGTGCCCGGCGATCTGCGTCTCTCCCTCCACGATGCTTCCATCCTCCATTTCAGCAAGCAGCGTCACGTTCTGCGTCGTGGACGGATAAACGCGGCCACGGATTGCCAGGACTTTGGAGGTCGCCGCGATGGCCTGCTCGTAGTTGCCCTTGTAAATTTCCGTCATGGCCGCGATGAACAGATTCCCGAACGAGTGCCCGGCCAGGCCCTCATGGTCGTCGTCAAAGCGGAACTGGAACAGGCTCGCCAGGGTCGGCTCGGCGTCGGCGAGGGCGACTAGGCAGTTCCGCAGGTCGCCCGGCGGCAGGACGCCCATCTGCTGGGACAGTCGCCCTGAAGACCCGCCATTGTCGGTGACGGTGACGATGGCGACGATGTTGCTCGTCCGCTCCTTGAGGCCGCGCAGCATGGTGGACAGGCCGGTCCCGCCGCCGATGACGACGATGCGATGTCCCTGGGCCAGACTGCGACGCTGGAAGATGCGATCGGCCAGGTCCTCGCGGGCCTCGGGCGCGACGGCGGCTAGGACCGAGCGATTAAATTGGAAGTAAGAGACGAAGATCAGCAGCAGGCCGAGCGTGATGAGGACCGACCCGAGGGGCAGATAGACCTTGGGGTCGCTGATGTTCAAACCCGTCCGGGTGAAGACCCAGACCAGCAGATTATCCAGCATTTGGAGGTAATTGATGAAGGTGACGTTGACAGCCAGCCCCAGGCCCGCGACGACCAGGATCAGGCCCGCTAATGTGACCGTCATCCAGCGCTTGACGCGCATACCGGGGTATAGCCACTTCACCCAGGACAGCAGGCGCTTCATTGCGGACCTACTTTCTCCATTTGTCCACATCCCGGTGCTGGACCAGGACGCGGTAGCCCTGTGCGCTCAGGTGCGCCCCCAACTTCTCGGACACGACGACCGACCGGTGACGCCCGCCCGTACAGCCGATGGCGACCGTCAAATAGGCTTTGCCCTCGGAGACGTAGCGCGGCACGCTCCAATCCATCAGGTCGTACAGTTTGTCCAGGAATAGCCCACTGTGCGGGTCCCGCATTACGTACTCTTCCACCAACTGGTTGCGGCCGTCGTAAGGTCGTAGATCGTCCACATAGTGTGGGTTAATGAGAAAGCGCACGTCAAAGACCAGATCGGCATCGAGCGGCAGGCCGTATTTGAAGCCGAACGAGTTGACTGTCACGATCAGGCCCTGGCTTTTGTCTTGGCCCAGCGCGAACTCGGACAGCAGCAGGTTCCGAAGTCCCAGGGCGTCCATGTCGCTGGTATCTACGACCTTGTCAGCGGCCTCTTTGAGATTTTCCAACAGGTCCCGCTCGGCCTGGATGCTGCCTAAAATACCCCCCTGGTCTTCAAAGAGCGGGTGCTTGCGTCGCGTCTCTTTGAAGCGCTGGACCAAAACGGCGTCAGAAGCGTCCAGGAACAGCATGATCGGCCGGACGCCCGCTTCGCGAACCTGACCTAGAGACGCCTCTAGGCCTGCCAGGAGCGCCCCGGAGCGGGCGTCAATGACCACGGCCAGCCGCCCACCATCCGCTTGGCCGTTGGCGACCAGATCCGGCAGCAGGACAGGCGGCAGGTTATCCGTGACCACATAGCCCATGTCTTCAAAGACCTTAGCCGCCGATGCCTTCCCCGCGCCCGACATCCCCGTAATGACGACTAGCTGCATCAGCGCCTGCGCCCCCTACCCCGTTCCCGGCTGCGTTCCAGTTGCGAGACCATGACGTTGTTCAGGATGCCCCCGATGACGCTCATCACAACCGACCCGAACAGTGGGGCCTGCCACCCGGACACCTTGAAGCCCCCACCCGGAATGAACTGCCCGACCAGCCAAAAGAGAAAAGCATTGATGACGAACGAGAACAAGCCCAGCGTCAGGCACGTCAGCGGCATCGCCAAACCGTTCAGAATAGGCCGGATGACGAGGTTGGCAAGGCTGAGTGCCAGCACGAATAGCAACACCGCCTGAACCCCGGCGAACCCCGGCGCGATGTGGAATTGCAGGTTGGCCTGCGGATACCGCAAGTTCAGGAAGTGACCGGCATAGACCGTGACGTACAGCGCCACGGCCCCCAAAATCCAGCGCAGCAGAGTTTGCATAAGCGTGTGTTACGGGTGCGCGTTCGGGTCGTCTACCGACAGCCCCTCGCCCCGAGCAGCGGTGTTCAACTCGTTGTCGGCAGACACGAAATAGATCGGCGGCAGGCCCGCGGCGACGCGCAGGCGGCCCACCTCACTTGCAGCAGCAAGTTGAATGGCGTCGTACCCGCGCAGAGTGTAGGACTGGACGAGACGGATCGCTTCGGAAAGCAGAGCGTCCGTTACCGGGACGATGCGATAGTTAGCGGGTAAATCTGCCAGAAAGAGTGTCGAGATCGAAACGGCATCCGCCTGCGGGATTGCACCGCCCCGCGCTCGGCGTGTGATAGCCGCGACCACCTCTACTCCGATGGTCGCGACAGCGAAGAAGTTGTTGGGCGGGTCCGCCGTGAACAATCCCTTTATCCAGTCGGAGCCGATCTCGCTTAGGTAACGTTTGGCGGCGGCACTGCTGTCTGTAAAGTAGGCTGCCATTTAACGCCGCTCCCGCATGATCGTCTCCGACAGTGGCTCCCCCTCAAACTTGAAGGTGGGCCGTTCCGCTTTGCTAGGGTCGCGCGGCGGCGGGACGCGGCTGATCAGCCCTGCGGCCAGAAGCGCCTGATCAAACACCTCCTCTTTGAGAGCGTCATCGTCTTGCAGCTTCTTCGCCAAGAGGGCGTCCGCGAGGGTGTTGACGTCCAGACCTTCGCGTGTGGCCTTCTCGCAGAGTCGCGCTTCGGTCTCCAGGCTGAGTGTGATGGTCATGGTCGTTCCTCCCGATTGATTGTACCTCACGTACGTCGCAACGCCCCAGTTCGCTTTAGAGACTGTATAGAAAGGCTTGCTTCCTGCCGAGAATGAAGGCATGGAACACTCGCCCAGCCCCCGCCAAGCCTACTCGACCGACCTGACCGACCACCAGTGGAAGCTCCTCGAGCCGCTCGTCCCCGCCGCCAAGAGCGGCGGGCGTCCGCCCGAGTACGCGCGGCGCGAGATCGTCAACGCCCTGTTCTACCTCACCAAGAACGGCTGCACCTGGCGCAACCTGCCCCACGACCTGCCGCCTTGGTCGCTGGTCCACT
>JAYTRQ010000213.1:0-6229 GCA_043746125.1 Armatimonadota bacterium
AACGAGTCGGCCAGGGTCGTCGGGATCTGCTTGGACAGGCCGTAGCCGAAGACAGCCGGCTCCGCGTCGGGGTCTCCTCCCAGGTGATGCACATAGACACGAGCCTGCGTGTCTTGCTCAGCCGGCGGCGCGTCCGGGCGCAGCTGCGGCATTCGCACGTAAAAGAACGAGCGGCCATCGGGCAGCCAGGACAGAGTCGTGAACGCCGTCCGGCTGATGACGTCGGGCAGCCTGTTCCCCGTGGCCGTTTCTAAGACGTAGACGCTGCCGTGTTCGGAGCCGCCCGGCGAGGCGGCATACGCGACGTACTTGCCGTCGAGTGAGGGTGCATAAGTATCAAGCGAGTAATGGACGCCGGCTTTCGTCAGCGTCTCGGGGTCGAACAGGACGCGCTCGGCCCCGGTCAATCCTTCCCGGACGTACAGCTTGCCGTTCTCGCCTTCCGGCGTCGTCTTCTCATAGAAGAACAGCCCGCCGCCGTATTGAACGTTGGTGACGCTCGTTCCGGCGTGGTCCAGGGCGGTGATGCGGGCCAGCAGGGCATCCCGGCCCGGTATTTTGTCTAAGTAGGCACGGGAGTAGTCGCTCTGGCCTTTGAACCAGGCCTTGACTTCGGGCGCGTCCAGCGGCTCCAGCCACTGATATGGGTCGGTAAGCGTCGTGCCGAAGTAGGTATTGGTGACGGGCCGCACGGGCGCGACCGGCGGGCTGGCGGGCACAGCCTGGGCGCGGGCGAGGGGGCTGCAAAGGGCCGACACGAGGAGCGCGGCGGCGAGGGAACGGAGGCTAGACATGGGTTCTGACAGGCTTTCTAGGAAGGCGTGACGGTCAGGAGGGCGGGGAGGCCCCGCCCTCCTGAATGAATTCCGGGTCTTTGGTAAAGCGGATGTCCACCCACATGGACATAGGAATTGTCAACGTGGGCTGGTTCTTTGTCCGCGCAGGCGAAGAGACGCACTTGCGAAGACCCGGAATTCATTCCGGGGGGCTAGGTGCATAACGTCAGTCAATAAGAGGATACCCCACCCTCCTTCGGCCTCTACTTTGGCTGGAAGGCTGGGTCGCCGAGCTGTGAGAGCAGGAACGCGTACTCGTCCGCCAGAAGTTCGTCCGACTGGGACTTGGTGCTGCCGATGCCGTGGCCGGCGTCGTAGTCCACGCGCAGGATCACGGGCTTGCCGCTGGCCGTGGCCACTTGCAGGCGGGCGGCCATCTTGGCGGGTTCCCACGACGGCACGCGCGGGTCGTTGATACCCGTCTCGACCATCACGGCCGGGTACTTGACGCCGTCCTGAACGTGCTGGTAGGCGTCCATCGCATACAGCGCCTTGAAGCCGTCTGGGAGCGTGGCCGTGCCGAACTCGGGGACGTTGGGCGGGCCGTTGGGTGACAGTTCCTGGCGGACGGGGTTCTCGACGCCGACGCGAATCAGGACTGCGCCCCACAGGTCGGGCCGGGCGGTGATGGCCCGCCCGATGGTGATGCCGCCCGCGCTCGTCCCCTCGCCCGACAGGTGAGCCGGCAACGTGTAGTTGTTATCCACGAGATACTGCCCACAGGCGATGAAGTCCTCCCAAGTATGGTTCTTGGTCAGCAGCTTCCCGTCCAGGTGCCAGTCCTCGCCGTACTCCCCACCACCCCGCACGTGGGCGAAGGCCAGTACCCCGCCCCGCTCCAGCCAGGGGATGCGGGTCGGGTCGAAGTACGGGCTGATGGTGATGCCGTACGCGCCGTAGCCGTCGAGCAGGGTCGGGTGCGACCCGTCGAGGGCGAGGCCCTTCTTATACACGATGGACAGCGGGATCATCGTGCCGTCCGCGCTCTTCGCCATGACCTCGGACGACGTGTAGGCAGTCATGTCTACGGGCGACAGCGGCTTGAGCTTGGTGTCCGACACAGTGCGGGTCTTGGGGTCGTAGGCGTACCAGAGGGCGGATCGGGTCCAGCCGCCCTGCAAGAATAGGGCGCCGGGATGCCGGTAGTCTGTGACCACCCCGGTGAGGGAACCCTCATAAGGCAGTTTCACGGACTGGGCCGACCCGCCGGAGTAGGGCAGGCGCAGCAGGCGGCTGATGCCTCCGTCTAGGGCCGTGACGTATAGGGCGTCCTGGGCGGCGTTCAGGCCGGTCAAGACTGAGCGGCCGGGCGGCACGACGAGGATCGCCTTGTCCAGTTCGGGGTGGCGGTAGGAGACGCGCAGGATCTTGTAGCGGGATGCGCCCTGGTGGGACAACAGGTAGACAAGGTCGCCGTGCGAGGCGAACGTCGTGATCTGGTCAGGCGTATCTACGATTTTGCGCCACGGGACGTTCGGCTTTCCCAGAGAGGACACGGGCGCGATGTAAGCCGTCGCCTCATTTTGGACGCCGTGGATGAGAAGCCCGACCGCGTAGGGCGAGTCGGGGTTGACCGCCAGAATCGAGAAGTCGCTCAGGCTGACGGCAACACGCGGGGACAGGCCGTACCCAAACGCGGGCGTGTCCTGCTCGGGGTCGGTCCCCAGCATGTGCAGAAAGGAGACGTTTTTCTGGTACTTGGCCGTCGGAGGGTCCTCGGGGCCGGTCTTTTGCAGACGGTTGTAGAAGAACGAGCGGCCGTCCGTGCGCCAGGAAGGCGAGGCGTCGTTGGTGCGGCTGATAGCTTCGGGCAGTGTGGCACCTGTCTCCACGTCCAGGACATGCAGGATGCTCTGCTCCGAGCCGCCCGGCGACAGGCCGTAGGCGACATACTTGCCGTCCAGTGAAGGCGCGTAGTAATCAATGGAATAGTGGACGCCGTCTTTGGTCAGCGTCTCGGGGTCGAATAGGAGGCGGTCTGTGCCCTTCAATCCGTCGCGCACATAAAGCTTGCGGTTGTTGAAGCTGGGCAGGACTTTGGTGGAGAAGTACCGGTCGCCCGCAATCTGGACGTCGCTCACCGACGTGCTGACGCTGTCCAAGGACTTAATACGGGCCAGCAGAGTGTCCCGGCCGGGGATGGCGTTCAGGATTGTCCGCGTGTAGTCACTCTGGCCCTTGAACCACTCTTTGACTTCAGGGGCATCCAGCGTCTCCAGCCACTGATATGGGTCGGTGAGCGTCGTGCCGAAGTAGGTATTGGTGACGGGCCGCACGGGCGCGACCGGCGGGCCAGCGGGCGCGGCCTGGGCGCGGGCGAGGGGGCTGCAAAGGACCGACACGAGGAGCGCGGCGGCGAGAGAGCGTGGAACAGGCATGATTGACTGAGGCTTTCTAGGTGGGCGTGACGGTCAGGAGGGCGGGGTTTCCCCACCCCTACACGGAACACATACGGCGAAAGAAGCGGGCACGGCCTGATTGGGCAGGCGTAGGGGCGGGGTCCCCCACCCTCTGAATCGTCCCGCCCTTTCTGTGTTCACTTCGGCTGGAAGTCGGACTCACCGAACTGCCACAGAAGGAACGACCATTCATCGGCCTCATCGGCGTCCTGCTGGGGCTTCGTGCTGCTGATGCCGTGGCCGGCGTCGTAGTCCACACGGAGCAGAACGGGCTTGCCGCTTGTGCTGGCGGCTTGCAGGCGGGCGGCCATCTTGGCCGGCGCCCAAGAGGCCACGCGCGGATCATTGATGCCAGTCGTCAGCAGCACGGCCGGGTACTTCACCCCATCGCGGACGTGCTGGTAGGCGTCCATCGCGTACAGCGCCTTGAAGCCATCCGGGTCCGTGACCGTGCCGAACTCGGGGACGTTGCCGGGGCCATTGGGGGTGAACTCCGCCCGGAGCGGGTTGGACGAGCCGACGCGGTCCAGGATGGCGGCGAACAGGCCGGGCCGCTCGGTCAGGGCGCGGCCGACCGTGATGCCGCCCGCACTCGTGCCGGAGCCACCCAGTTGAGTGGGCAGCGTGTAGCCGTTGTCCACGAGGTACTGTCCGCAGGCGATGAAGTCCTCCCAGGTATGGTTCTTCGTCAGCAGCTTCCCGCCCAGATGCCAGTCTTCCCCGTACTCCCCGCCGCCCCGCACGTGGGCGAAGGCCAACACCCCGCCCCGCTCCAGCCAGGCAAGGGCGGTGGGGGAATAGGATGGCTCGATCGTGATGCCGTACGAGCCATAGCCTTCCAGCAGGGTCGGGTGCGTCCCGTCCAGGCGAAGGCCCTTCTTGTACACAAGCGACAGGGGGATCGAAGTTCCATCGGCGCTCACAGCCGCCACCTCCGAAGAGGTGATGCCGGAGAAGTCAGCCACGGAAGGCGGCGCAAGACCCGTATCGGTCAGGGTGGCATGGGCCGGGTCGTAGCGGTAGTAGCTCGGCGGCCGGGTCCACGACTTGAGTGCTAACAGTGCCCCATCCCGGCGTGGGTCCGTCAGAAGAGAAGCGCTGCCCTGAAATGGGAGCGAGACATTCTCCTGGCTGCCGCCCCAGGGGATGCGCCGGACGTGCCCCAGCCCACCGTCCAGACCCTGCACGTACAGAGCGTCCTTCGCCTGCCCCATCGTTCGGATGACGACGTCGGCGGCTGGAACGACAACGTCCGCATGGGCCAGATCGGGGTTCTTGAGGCTCGTCCGAACGATCTTGTAACGCGGCGCGTCTTTGTGCGTCAGCAAGTAAACGTCGTCGCCGTGAGTCGCCAGGCCCGCCGGCGCACCGTTCTCGTCTATGGCGACGACGTCGTCCGAGAAGTCGGCCAGGCGGCGCCAGGGGGTCGCCGCGCCCTTGACGGCCTTGCGGGGCGCGTAGAACACAGCGTTCTCGTTCTGGACGCCCTTGGCGACAATGCCGAACACATAAGAGCTGCCAGGGATGGCGATGACTTCCGGGACGTCATCAAGGGCAAACGGGATGTCCGGGGCGAGGCCGAAGCCGAACACGGGGACATCTTTGTCGGGGCTATCACCGACCATGTGGCGGAAGGTGACACTCTTCTGGTATTTTCCAATGGGGGAGTCGTTCGGGCCTAGCCGTTGCAAACGGCTGTAGAAGAAGGAGCGGCCATCCGCCCAGCTCACGACGGCGTAGTCGGTCCGGTCAATGCGCTCGCCGACTTCGGAGCCGTCCGCCGTCTTCAGGAGACGCATCGTGCTGGCCTCGGAGCCACCCGGCGAGACGCCGACGGCCACCAGTTTGCCGTCTGGAGAGGGAGCGAAGTAGTCAATGGAGTAATGGGCGCTCCCCGCTGTCAGCGCCTGCGGGTCCAGCAGCATCCGCTGCGACCCGTTCAGGCCTTCGCGTACATACAGCTTGGAGTTGACGTCGCCAGGGGCAGCCTTGCGGTAGAAATAACGCCCCTCCACTACCTGCACGTCTTGAATGGCAACGTCGGCGTTATCCAAGGCCGCGATGCGGGCGAGTAGGGCAGCTCGGCCGGGGAGGCGGCTCAGGATGGAGTTGGTGTAGTCGGCCTGTCCCTTGAACCAGAACTTGACGGCCGGATCGCTCTCGTTTTCCATCCAGCGATACGGGTCGGCGACAGTCGTGCCAAAATAGGTATCCGAGACGGTGTGGACGGGGGCGACAGGCAGCGCCTGAGCTTGGGCGACAGAGGTGCAGAGAGCGGCCAGCACGAGGGTGAGGCCGGGGACGGCAAATTTCATGCCCTCTGTTATACCCTACGCGGCTAGATTTTTGCTCATGTAGCGGCAAAGAGCGGGCAGGATGCAATGCCCCTGCGCCGCACTGAGAGGAAGGCGCGGACACAGACCGGGTCCCACTGCGTCCCCGCGCCTTCCTCCAGGATGTTTAGGGCACGCTCCTGGTCCATGCCTTTGCGGTAGGGGCGGTCTGTGGTCAGGGCCGAGAAGGCATCCGCGACAGCCATCAAGCGGGCCATAAGGGGCGTGTCTTCACCCTTCAGGCCGTAGGGATAGCCCTTGCCATCCCACCGCTCGTGGTGGTGCCGGATGGCCTCCAGTGTGTCTTCCAGGCCGTGGACTGCACCGACGATCACTGCCCCCATCATGGGATGCTGCTTGATGGCCCGGTACTCCTCCTCGGTCAGTTTTCCCGGTTTCCGCAGGATATAGTTCGGGACGCCGATCTTACCGACGTCGTGCAGCAGGGCGGCCATGAGTACCTGGTTCTGCGTTTCTTGGTCCAGGCCAAGCACAGAGGCAATCTGGTAGCTATACGTCATCACGTCCTCCGAATGGCGGCGCGTGTAGCGGTCCTTGGTGTCCACAGCCGTCACCAGGGCATTCAGCATGGAGAAATTCGCCATCGAGCAGGAAAGCTGGGACCGGAGCAGCTCGGTCAGTTCCTCGGACCCGACCCCGC
>JAYTRQ010000214.1:0-1931 GCA_043746125.1 Armatimonadota bacterium
AGACCAAATGGTCTGCCCTTCTCCATTCATTTAGTTTGTCAACAAGTTTTCCGAACCGAAGAGTTGGGGTCGGTGGCAGTCCTACGGCTTCCGAACCGCCTCAGCGCGGTCGGAAAGGCGGATCGTGACGGAGGCGAGCGCGGCGGACAACTCATCGGCGGTCACCGGGGCGCTGCCACTCTGGGTGAGGAGGGTGGAGTGAGGGGGGAGAAAGTCGTAGGAGACCAGGTGGTGCAGAGCCTGCTTCTGGGCGGCGGTCGCCTTGAGCGGGACGGTGACGTTGGGATGGAGAAGTTCCGAGTGGAGCGGCTTGCGGGCGGACTCGACGTAGTGGACGAAGCGGTCTAGGGCGACGGCGAGTTCGTAGCGGGTGACGGGCTTGTTGCCACGGAAGCGGCCGTCGAGGTCGCGGCCCATGATCTTCTCGCGGAGGACGCGCTGGACCGAGCCGGCGGCGAAGTGCCGGGCAGGAACGTCTTTGGGCAGGGCGCTAGGGGTAGGGGGCGTGGCAGTCACGGAGCCAACCGTGAGGGCGGAGGCGGCCAGCAGAAATGGGAGTGTCCGGGTCATAAGGTTAGGCCGCCGCCAGGAAGTCTTCGGTGATGCCGCGCCGCTGTTCCAAGGCCCGGCCGCAGCCGAGGGCGACGCAGGAGAGGGGATCGTCGGCGACATGGGTGGGGACGTTGGCCGTGGCGGAGATCAGAATGTCCAGCCCGCGCAGGAGGGCCGTGCCGCCGGTCAGGACGATGCCGCGCTCGATGATGTCGGAGGCCAGTTCGGGCGGGGTCTTCTCCAGAACGTGCTTGACGCGGGTGACGATCTGGGAGATCGGCTCGGCCATGCACTCCCGGATCTCTTCGGACGTGACGACGACCGTCTGCGGCAGGCCGCTGAGGAGGTCGCGGCCCCGAACCTCCATGGAGGTCTCTTCGGGCTGGGGGACGGCGCTGCCGATGGTGATCTTGATCTCTTCCGCCGTCCGGTCGCCGATGAGCAGGTTGTAGGTCAGGCGGATGTGGCGGATGATAACGTCGTCCAGCTTCATGCCGCCGATGCGGAGGGAACGCGAAAGTACGATGCCGTCCAGGGACAGCACGGCAATGTCGGTCGTGCCGCCGCCAATATCCACGACCATGTTGCCGCCCGGCGAGGAGATCGGCAGGCCCGCGCCGATGGCCGCCGCCATCGGCTCCTCAATGGTCAGCGCCTCGCCCGCCCCGGCGGCGAGGGCCGCCTGCTTGACCGCCCGCTGCTCCACGCTGGTGACGCCCGATGGCACGGCCAGCAGGACGCGCGGCTTGAACAGGCGCTTGACGCCGCAGACTTTGTGCAGGATGTGTTCCAGCATCCGCTGGGTCGTCGTGTAGTCCGCGATGACGCCGTCGGTCATGGGGCGCACGGCGACGATGTTCACGGGCGTCCGGCCCAGCATCTCGCGGGCCTTCTCGCCCACGGCCCGGACGCGGCGCGTGTTGACGTCCATCGCCACGACGGATGGCTCGCGCATGATAATCCCCTTGCCGTGGACGTACACCAGGACGTTCGCCGTGCCCAGATCAATCCCGATGTCCTGGCTGAAGCGCATTAGGCAGATGCCTCCACGGGCAGGGGATGAGCAGCTTCATTCATCGGACTGCTCCCCGTCTCGACGCGCAGGACGTCCGCGCCGACGGCATTCAGCTTGGCTTCAAAGCCCTCGTAGCCACGGTCCAGATATTCCACGCCGCTGATCTCCGTCCGGCCCTCGGCGGCCAGGCCCGCCAGGACCAGGGCGGCAGTGGCCCGCAGGTCCGTCCCGGCGACGGGGGCGCCGGTCAGGCGCGGGACGCCGTCAATGATGGCCGCGTTGGACTCGGTCTTGATGTGGGCGCCCATCCGGGCGAGTTCGTCAATGTACTTGAACCGGCGCTCGAACAGTGTTTCGGTGATCA
>JAYTRQ010000215.1:0-6205 GCA_043746125.1 Armatimonadota bacterium
TCCAACCTTTCCACGTCGCCCGCGACCAACGTCAACCCGGCCTCGTTCACGAACGCAGGGATCGTTGGGGACTACGGCGCTTATCAGGGCGTCTACGCGCTCACCCTGGACCTGCGGCCAACGGACAACACGGTGCGTGACGTCCACGTGGGCGTCGGCGGCAGTTTGCCGGTGACGGTGCCAAACACTCACACACTAGGCTCGACTATCGCCACCGGAGGGTTTATCCAGTACGCGGAAGGCGACGCCAAAGGGAACTTGTCTACGTGGGAGTCCACCGGCGGAACGCTGACCATTGTGTCCATCCAGAACAAGGTAGCGACGTTCCACTTTGATAACGTCACGATGAGGCCTGCCGCCTCCGTCCCGGGCAACGCCGCCACGGGGACCTTCGCCCTCAGCGGCCAGGGGCAGACGACCGTCGCCGGCCTGTAAGTGGCAAAGCAGGAGGAGGGGAAAGACGAAAAAGCGCCTACCCGGTCTTTCGGGAGCAGCCCGGTAATGCCGGGGAGGGACTGATGGGCGGCGGCGCGGGTGGATTTTTGGGCGAATCCGGTCCGCCGGCCCGGCCGCCCGACGGGCTGGCAGGCGCGGGAGACGGATTGCAAGTCCGACGACGGCAAGCAGACCCTCCCCACCCTAATCAATTCACGCGCATCGGCCAATAACAGAAGTGGCTGCGTGATGGAAATTGATTATGCGTGATCTGCCGATTAAGGCGAAACTGTACCTGATCGTCGTCTACCTGATCGGCGCGACCGCCCTGGCGGCCGCGCCCTTCGGGCCGTACCGGCCTACCCTCAGTTGGAACTGGGAACTGGCGCTGTTTCTGACGATCGCCGTGTTCGCGTACGGCAAAAAGATTACCCTGATGCGCCACAAGTACGACGCGAACGTCGGCTCGATGTCGCTGGGGTTCGCCATTGTTTTTGCCGCACTGCTGCGGCTGGGCATCCTCCCCGCCATGCTGGTGGCGGTTGTCGGCTGCCTATCGTCATGCGTGTACCCCAAGCGGCAACCACTCTATCAACTGGTCTTTAACGTTCTTTTGTCCGGCCTAGAGACCTGGCTGATGGGCCTGATGTTCCTGTCCTTGAACGGCGGGACCATGCACCTGTCGGCGCAGCGGGCGATGGGGCCGGTCGCCGCCACCAGCCTAGCCTATTTCCTGATCAACACCTGGACCATTTCGGTCGTCATCGGCCTGTGTTCCGGCCAGACAGCCCTCCAGGTCTGGCGCACCAACTTCATGTGGACCGCGCCGAGCTACTTCGCCGGTGCCTGCATCAGCACGCTGGCGGCACTGGTCTGCGGCCACCAGTCCGGCGCGCTGCTGCTGTTCGTCCTGCCCGTCGCCTACCTGACCTACCAGTCCTACGCGACCTCCATCGGGCGCTCCGAGGAGAAGCAGCTGCACATCGAGCGTCTGGCCGACCTCTACCTATCTACTATCAAGAGCCTGGCCCTCGCCATTGACGCCAAGGACCAGTACACGCATCAGCACATCCTGCGGGTCCAGCGCTATGCCGTCGCTGTGGCCAAGAAGTTGGGCCTGAGCGGTGATGAGCTGGAGGCCATCAACACCGGCGCACTGCTGCACGACATTGGCAAGCTGGGCGTCCCGGAGTACGTGCTGCTCAAGCCGGGCCGGCTCACCGAGGATGAGTACGCCAAGATCAAGCAGCACCCCGAGATCGGGGCAGCCATCCTCAGCCCCGTTGAGTTTCCCTGGCCCGTCCTCCCGGTCGTCAAGTCCCACCACGAGCGGTGGGACGGCAAGGGGTATCCCGAGGGGCTGGCGGGCGAGAACATCCCCCGCTCGGCCCGCATCCTCTCCGTGGCGGACGTCTACGACGCGCTGACGTCGAACCGCTCTTACCGCCACGCCTGGGACCATCAAAAGGCCGTGGAGGAAATCGCGCGCTCGGCCGGGACGCAGTTCGACCCGGTGATCGTGGAGGCATTCCTGGCTGTGATTGAGGAGATCGTCACCGAAATGGCGGCTGAGAAGAAGCAGACGGAGGAGCATCGGGCGCCGCAGGTCGTGGCTACGGACAAATCGGACGAGGCAGTCCGTCACATCCAGCGCAACTCGTCCGAGCTGTGGGCGCTGTACGAAGTGGCGCAGACGCTGTCGTCGAGCCTCGGCCTGGGAGAGACGTTGGAGATCCTGGGGAACAAGCTCGGGGCCATCCTGCCCAACACGACCTGCCTGTTCCTGCTGAAGTCGGAGGAGCCGGAGACCCTGGTTGTCCGGACTGCGGTCGGCGCCAACAGCGAGTTTCTGGCGGGTGCGCGTACGCTGAACGCGACCAGCAGTTCTTACGTCGTCGCCCAGACGCAGCAGACCTATCTGGGGGCGTTTGATCTGGACGACCTGTTGATGGTCAACTCCCCAACCGCCGCCTGGCAGCCGATGGGGACGTGCCTGATCGTGCCGATCGTTCACCAGGGCGAGATGCTGGGGACGATCAACCTGTATCACCCGCAGACCGATGCGTTCGGCCCTCACGACCGGCACTTGCTGGAGACGATCGCCGAACGGGCCGCCATGGCGCTGTACAACGGCATCCTGTTTGACCGCACCCGCAGCCACGCCCTGACCGACCCGCTGACGGGTCTGTTCAACGTCCGCTACCTGACTCAGTATGTGGAGGAACGCTGCAAGCCGCTCAACGGCATGCCTGAGCCGTTCGCGCTGCTCTGCCTGGACCTGGACTCGTTCAAGCCGATCAACGACAACTTCGGGCACCAGAAGGGAGACGAGGTCCTGCGGGACCTGTCGGCCCTGTTCCTGGCGCACATTCGGGAGGGAGACGTGGCCGCCCGTTACGGCGGCGACGAATTCCTGATCGTCCTGCAAGGGGCCGGTGCGAACGAAGCGGAAGAAATGGCCCAGCGGCTCAACCGCGTCGTCGAAGAATACGATCCCGGTCTCGTGCATGAGCGCCTGGGCGTGGCTCTTCGCCTGGGCGTCAGCGTCGGATACGGCTGCTTCCCCCAGGATGGTCAGGACTGCGCGGCCCTGATCTCGGCCGCCGATACCCAGATGTACCGCGAGAAGACCGACCGCAAGCTCGGCAAGCTGATCGGCACCCGGAGCGGCGATGCGACGGATCCGGAGAACGTGATCCACCTCTTCCAACGCGCTGCTTAGCGCCCTTGCCCCCTGCACCCCAAAAAATCAACTGGAAATCGCCGGCCGCCCTGGTATAGTCCCTGTGCTGCCGGCTCCGCCCGCGCAAGTCCGCTTCCGCGCCAGCCGCTCCGGCTCCCCCCAGGCCTACGGCATCAACGACCAAAACCAGGTCGTCGGGAGCTACTCCGGCGCCGTCGGGAACCTGCATGGTTTCGTGGGGATGAACGGCGTCTACTACACCGCTGACATTCCTGGAGCGAGCGGCACGGTGGCGACCGGTATCAGCAACGACGAAGTCGTCGGCTACCACACCGTCAATTCCATGGATGCGTATGGTGGGTTCGTGACCGCCCTCCACGGGTTTGCGCTGACCGAGAACGGCTATGCCACATTGGGACGTCCCAGGCGCGGACCCCGGCACCACGCAGACGAACGGCATCAACTCCAATGGCGCGATCGTGGGCCAATACGCCGACACCGCCGGGGTGTCGCACGGCTTCCTTTACGCGCCTAAACACTGAGCGCGGCACGAGCGAAAACCAGCCGGCGGGGCAGGAACCTGAGTTCCTGCCCCGCCTTTTTGCCTTCCGTGCCGCCTCCCGGCAGGGATACCGGTTCTGTCGTCGCGCCCCCCTATCCCCGCATCATTGGCAGTGACGCCCCCTTCCCCCCCCCGCCACAATGAAACCGTGAGCCGCCGCCCCCGACAAGGGCAAACCCCCGGCAACGGGGGGACGCAAAGCCACGGATCTCCGCCACCGGGCCGCGAAACACGCCGCACCGAGGCCGAGACCGCCGGGCCGCCGAATGGGTGAACGCCGAGAAGTCTCTTTCTTCTCTTTCCGCGTCGGGCAGGAACGACACACCCACCGATCCTTCGCAAGCGAACAGGGCATACTCCGGGAAACCGGGGGACGCAAAGCTACAGGGCCTTCCTTCTCAGGACTTTCTCAGAACTTTCGAGAGATGGCAGCCTGGCTACCGAACTGCGGCACTGACGAAGGAGAGAAACTTAATGAACATGACGAAGATCTCTATCCGAACCTCTCACCGACTCGCCGCCGGCCTTCTGGCCGGCGCAGCACTGGTGGCCGGCGTAGCCGCCCAGGCCGCGCCTGACACGTCCAAAACGGATCGGCCCCTCGGCCAGATCCTGGCCTCGCATCGGACGTCTGGCTTCTCGTCGGTCATCGCCCGCACCCACGGCCCGCTAACCCCGGTTCAGCAGGCGCAGTTGACCGCGCTCGGCGCGGACGTCACCGCCCGCTTGCCGATCATTCACTCGCTCGCCCTGCGTCTCCCGACCCGCAACCTCGGTAGATTGGCGGCCCTGCCCTTCGTCACCCACCTGTCTTCCGACGGAGTGATCAAGAAATGCGACGAGTTCACCGCCGGCAGTAGCGGGGCGGATACGGCCTACACTAGCTACGGCCTGGACGGCACCGGCATCGGCGTCGCCGTCGTAGACAGTGGCGTCCACGTCACGCCCGATCTGGACGTTCCCAAGAGCCAAGCGCCTGGACCCGGTCGCGGACCTGGTCGTGGACCCGATCCAGCACCCGCTCACCGCGTCGTCGGGACATCCGGCAGCATCGTGGCTTACAGCGGCCCCGCTTACCCCGCCGTCAATGCGCTCAACGGCCCATTAGTTGCCACCAATCTGCCACAAACCACCGGAATCCCCTACGACCTGTGCGGGCACGGGACGCACGTCGCGGGCATCATCGCCGGAAACGGAGCCTGGTCCACCGGCGTGGGCACCACCCACCACTACTACGGCATCGCCCGCAATGCCAACATCATTGACGTGCGCGTTCTGGACGAGCACGGCCAGGGCACGGTCAGCGGCGTCGTTGCCGGTATCCGGTGGGCGGTCACAAACAAAGCCGCCCTCAAAATCCGCGTTATGAACCTGTCGCTCGGGCACCCCGTCGGCGAGTCCTACACCACCGACCCGCTCTGCCAGGCTGTCGAAGCTGCCTACAAAGCCGGCATCGTCGTCGTCTGCGCGGCCGGCAACGACGGGCGGGCCAACGGCGTCAACGACCCGACACAGAGCAACGAGGGCTGGGGGACGGCCTACGGCAGCATCAGCTCGCCCGGCACGACCCCTACGTCATCACCATCGGGGCGACCAAACAGAGCGTCCTCAGTAGCGGTGCGGTAGACACGAACCGGGCCGACGACAAGATCGCCACCTACTCCGGCCGGGGACCATCCCGCCTGGACCTGGTGATGAAGCCCGACCTGGTCGCACCGGGCAACCACGTGATCTCCACCGACCTGGGCGGCGAGAGCAACGGCAAGGGCACGCTGGATACGACTTACAAGGTGCGGGTCCCGACCACGACCTATACCTCCAACACCTATCTCGCCCCGTACGGCCCCCCCGCTTACGCGTTGCTCTCGGGCACGTCCATGGCGACGCCAGTCGTCTCCGGCGCGGTGGCCCTGATGCTTCAGAAGAACCCGGCGCTGACGCCGGACACGGTGAAAGCCCGTCTGATGCTCTCCGCCGACAAGCAGTGGCAGGATGCCAACGGCTGTACCGATCCGCTGACCTACGGCGCGGGCTACCTCAACATCCCCGCCGCCCTCGCCGCGACGGTGGTTGCTACGGGCCCCACCATGAGCCCGGGCCTGGCCGAGGACAGTAGCGGCAACGTATACGTCAATCTGGACCACGCGATCTGGGGTACACACGCCATCTGGGGGACGAACCTGACCGATCTGCGCGCCATTTGGGGCACACACGCCATCTGGGGCACCGGCACGCTGACGTCCACCGATGCGGTCGGCGGCGCCCACGCCATCTGGGGCAAGAACGTCCTTTGCGGCAGCCGCGCCCTCTGGGGCACCAGCGCCTGGACCGACCAATCGGTCTGGAGCGCGACGACGTCCTCCGCTGACCTTGCCATCGCGATCCTGAACGGGCAGGTCTACAACGGGGAATAGAAAGCCCCACTCACACGACATTGACGCGATACGATATCACCTGGATGCTCCGAACCGGCAAACCCGCCGAAAGGCGGGGACGCAAAGCCATAGGGCCTTCGCCCCGGACTA
>JAYTRQ010000216.1:0-1919 GCA_043746125.1 Armatimonadota bacterium
GTCGTCTTGCCTGAACCCGTCGGCCCGGTCGTCAGGAACATGCCGTTCGGCTGCGCGACCATCTCCTCCAGGCGCCCCTGGACTTCGGGCGTGAAGCCCAGTTTGTTCAGGCCCAGCAGGACGCTGGTCTTGTCCAAGATACGCATGACGATCTTCTCGCCGTGCATGGTCGGCAGGCAGGACACGCGCATGTCGTAGTCCTTGCCCTCATGCCGGACGGGGATGCGTCCGTCCTGCGGCACGCGCCGCTCGGCGATGTTCAGCTCGGCCATGATCTTGAAGCGCGAGATCAGGGCGGCCTGGATGTGCTTCGGGACCGTCATCGTCTCGTTCAAGACGCCGTCAATGCGGTAGCGGATGCGGACGCCCTTGATGCCCGGCTCCACGTGGATGTCCGAGGCTTTCTCGCGAATGGCCTGCATCATGATCGCATGGGCGATACGGATGATGGGCGCCTCTTCCGAGATGCTTTCCAGCTTGGCGTCGTCGTCGTCGTCGCCCGAAGAGCCAAGTTCGCCGAGTTCGTTCTTGATCGCGTCTTGCAGGCCACTGAGATTGCCCACCGACAGGTCGGCGTTGCGCTCAGGCCGGCTACTGCGGAGTTCAGTAGCCCCTCCCGACGTCAAGTCCGTGGCGGCGCCATCCCCCTCGCGGATGATGGCCGGGGTCTGGGAGTTGGCGTCCTTGATGATGGCCGGGACGTCCGACATACCGTTGCCCCTACCGTTTGACCCATTGCCGTTGAGCGGGCGGGAGGTGCCCCGGCTTGGGGCGGCCAAGTTCCCGCTGTAGGCGCGGATGATGGCCTCCTCAATGTCGCTCTTAGTCGCAAGAACCGACGTGATCTTGCAGCGCGAGACCAGCTTGACGTCATCTAGCCCGACGGCCCCGGTTTTGACGTCGCCGATAGCGACCATCAGCCGATTCGGCGTGGCCGTACTGTCACGCTTGATCGGGAGGATGTTGTAGCGCCTCGCGATGTGTTCCGGCACAGCCTTGATGGCGGCCGGGTCAATGGGCGTCTTGGTCAGGTCCACAAACTGCAACCCAAGAGTCACAGCGCGGGCCTTCGTGACGTCCTTCTCGGAGGCGAACTGGAGGTCCTGTATGATCAGACCAAGGTCGCCCGGCGCCGCCTTCTGGATTTCGCGCGCTTGCTGGAGCTGATCTTCCGTAATCACCCCTTGTTCGACCAGCACTTCGCCGATGCTCTTCTTTGGACCTGATCCGGGAGATCCAGGAGTAGTTGCCTGCATTACCATAGTGTCAGCCTGCCTCCTTACGCAGCCCTTGTCTTTCTTATGAACGGAACGTAACTCAATATTGCAGCCGTGATGCAGGAATCTAGACGTTAAAAATACCGCGTAAGAGGCGGGCCGACCGGGCAAGACGTAGAGCAGGATCAGTGGCGTTCACTATTATATCATAAACGCCTAATCCGCGCAAGAGGTTCCTATTGCCCTCTTTGTATGTCATCTAAAGGCTATCCTGAATCGCCTGTTCCATGACCGAAATCGGAATCTCATCCAGAGACAGCCCAGTCCAGAGCGAGAGAGAAAGTGCTCCCTGGCAGGCCAGCATCTTCACTCCGTTTAGAGTCAGACAGCCGGCGGCCTCGGCCTGTTCCAGCAGCCGCGTTCGGGGCGGCGCGTAGATCAGGTCGTAGACGAACGGCCGGGCGGCGAAAGGGTTTGGCGGCAGAGCAGGCATAGCCTCTTCGTTCGGGTGCATCCCCAGACTGGTCGTGTTGATGAGTAGATCGAACGCCCCAGCATCCGCGCCCCACCCAACGGCCGACGCAAGGCCGGGGTGCCAGCGGCTGACATCGTTCGCCAGCGCAGACGCCCGTCCTTCCGACCGATTGGAAATCCGGCAGCGATTTCCCTGCCCAGCCAGCGCAAAGGCGACGGCCCGCGCCG
>JAYTRQ010000217.1:0-1919 GCA_043746125.1 Armatimonadota bacterium
GTCCGCCAGCAGATCCGGCTGGACGTGGAGCAGGCCTACGATACCCGCTCCACGAATTTGCAGGCCGCCGGTCTGGCTCAGGCCGCCGTCACCGCCGCCCAGGTTAACTATGACGCCGTCGTCGCCGCCCGCCAGGAAGGCATCGGGACCGTGCTGGACATTACGACCGCCCAGGCCACGCTGACCCAGGCGCAGAACCAGTACGTCACGGCTGTCTACAACTTCTACATCGCCGACGCTCAGTTGCAGCGGGCGCTGGGCCGGAACGACATCGGGGTGCGGTAATCGCGGAGGGTGATCGCGGCGAGGGACAGCGGCGAGGGACGGCGGCGAGGGACAGCGGAAAGGCAAGGAGGAACAGGGATGTGAGGGAACAGCAAGAGGGAAGAGCAGGAGTGAACAGGGACGTGAGGAGCAGCAAGATTTAGGACCATGCGTTGAAACGCACGGCTAGCCGGCGCAGACGCCAGAAATCCCACGCTTCGCGGGGATCGGACATTCCGGATCCCGGTGCCGCGCCCTCCGGGTCTGCCATTGCAGAAGCGGTACTTCTTGACGTCCTCGCCGGTTAGCCGTGCGTTTCAGCGTATGGTCCTAAATCTTGCTATTCACTCACGTCCCTGCTCCCCATTCAGCCCCCACGCCCCGCCGCGATCTCCGCCTCCACCACCGCCTGACCCTCCGAATGCAGAAGATCGAACACCTCCGCCCGGATGCGGAAGAACTCCGGTGACATCCGCAGGGCCGCGTCCCGGTCCGGCCCGAAGGGTACGGCGATCTCGGCTTTCAGGCGGCCGGGCCGGGCCGTCATCACGAAGATGCGGTCGCTCAGGAACACGGCCTCGTCAATATCGTGCGTGATGAACAGCGTCGTCGTCCGTTCCTGGCGACGGATGTCCAGGAGAAGTTCCTGCATAACCGTCCGCGTCTGGGCGTCCAAGGCCCCGAACGGCTCGTCCATGAGCAAAATACGCGGCGAATTGGCGAGGGCGCGGGCGATGGCGACGCGCTGGCGCATGCCGCCCGACAGCTGCTTGGGGTAATGGTCCCGGAAGCCGTGCAGGCCGACAGCGTCCAGGAAGTGGTCAGCCAGGCGCTCCCGCTCAGCCTTCTTGACCCCACGCTGCTTCGGCCCGAACTGGACGTTACGGCGCACAGTCAGCCACGGAAACAGCGTGTAGGCCTGGAAGACCATGCCCCGCTCCGCTCCCGGCCCATACACTTCCTCGCCGTCCAAGAGAACCCGGCCCTCGGTGGGCGTCGTCAGGCCGCCGACCACATGCAGCAGCGTAGACTTGCCACAGCCGGAGGGGCCGACGATAGAGACCAGTTCGGAAACGCCCACGGTCAGCGACGTCGGCTCCAGGACCGTGAGCGGACCGTTCTTAGTGGGATACTGCTTAGACAGACCTTCCAGGCGCAGGATCGGGTCAGGCGTGACAGGTTCTTGACGGGTGGCGAGCGGGGACAGGCCCCGGAACTGCGTGATCCTCTGGGTCATCATACTCTCTGTCATCCTACTCTCTGTCGTCATCGGCATTAGCTCCGCTGGGCCTCGGCCCACGGCAACAGGCGGGGCTGGAGGATTTTGAACAGCATGTCGGTCGCCAGCCCGAGCAGGCCGAGAATGACGATGCCGACGAAGATCTCGTCCGCCCGCGAGAACCGTTGGGCCTTCATAATGCTGTAGCCCAGGCCGGAACTGGTGGCGACGACTTCGGCGATGACCAGATACGTCCAGGCCCAGCCGATCATGGTCCGGCACGTGTCCAGCAGGCCGGGCAGGGTGGCCGGCAGCAGCACGTTGAACAGAAGCTGGAACCGGCTCGCACCCAGTGTCCGGGCCGCGTTCAGCAGATCTTTGGGCACCTGCCGGGTGACGTCCGCGACGACCAACACCATCTGGAAGTACGTCCCCA
>JAYTRQ010000218.1:0-6192 GCA_043746125.1 Armatimonadota bacterium
CGTCTTGTCCCCGATGACTACGCTGGGTTCGCCTATGCAGGCGTGGAAGGCCTGAAGTTCGCCGGCACTGCCATCGGAGAGGGCGACGTGGACCTGACCGACTGCGTTACCAGCCTCCGTCGGGCCGGGTTCGACGGCTGGCTGAACATCGAGTACGAGGGCGAGGAAGACCCCTTCGCTGCCGTCGCCCGATCGGTGGACTACACGCGGCGGCTGTTGAAGACAGCGTGACAAAATTCATGAACAGCTTTCCCGTCACGATTAAGGCTACCTTATGAAACTCGAAAAGAACGATAAGTTGGTGATGATCGGCGACTCGATCACCGACTGCGGCCGGTCCCAACCCATTGGGGAGGGCCTGTTTGACGCCCTCGGCCGGGGCTACGTCAGCCTCGTGGATGCCCTGCTCGGCGCAGTCTACCCGGATATGAGTGTTCGTGTGGTCAACATGGGGAGCGGTGGCCACACGGTTCTTGATCTGGAGAAGCGCTGGCAGACGGACGTCCTGGACCTCAAGCCGGACTGGGTCTCGGTCATGGTCGGCGCCAATGACGTCTGGCGGCAGTTCGACTCGCCCCGACAGCCCGAGATCGCCGTACTACCCGACGAGTACGCCCGGACGCTGAAGGCCCTCGTGACCCGGACGCAGCCTCACGCGAAGGGTCTGGTCCTGATGACACCCTTTTACATCGAGCCGAACCCCGCCGACGCCATGCGGGCGCGGATGGACGAGTACGGGAGCATCGTCCGCGACCTGTCTCAAAAGCACGGGACGCTGTTTGTTGACACCCAGGCAGCCTTTAACACCGTTCTAGCCTCCTACTACCCGGCGACGCTGGGCTGGGATCGGGTGCATCCGAGCCAGACGGGGCATATGGTGATTGCACGCGCTTTTCTGAAGGCGATTGAGTTCGCCTGGTGACCGAAGAACAGAGGTTCAGCCATGCCCGCCTTCTCATTCCTCGACCGGATACATACAGTCGCGCCGCCCGGCTACAACCGCTGGCTGGTCCCGCCTGCCGCGCTCGCCATTCACCTCTCTGTGGGCCAGGCGTATGCGTTCAGCGTCTTCAATAACCCTCTGACGCAGCTCCTGGGCAGTACGCCAACGCATCATATGCCGGGAGACTGGGACAAAGTCCAGATCAGCGGGATCTTCAGCCTTGCCATCGTCTTCCTGGGCCTGAGCGCCGCCGTCTTTGGCAAATGGCTGGAGGCGGTCGGCCCGCGCAAGGCCATGCTGGCGTCCGCCCTGTGCTTCAGCAGCGGCTTCTTCGTCGCCGCCCTGGGCGTCGGGCTGCACCTGCTCCCCCTGGTTTACCTCGGGTACGGCGTTTTAGGCGGGATCGGTCTGGGGTTGGGCTACGTCTCACCGGTCTCGACGCTCATCAAGTGGTTCCCCGACCGGCCTGGCATGGCGACAGGGCTGGCGATCATGGGTTTCGGCGGTGGCGCGATGATCGGCTCGCCGCTGGCCGTCAATCTGATGAAGCATTTCGCCCCGAGTGGGGATTCGGGAATCGTCCAGACGTTCTTTGTCATGGGGGCGCTCTACTTCGCCTTCATGCTGTTCGGCGTCTTCACGGTCCGCGTCCCTGCGGAAGGCTGGAAGCCGGACGGCTTCCTCCCCGCCCCGCAGGCGGGTAAACTCGTGACCACACGCAGCGTCACGACGACCGAGGCGGTCAAGACGCCGCAGTTTTGGCTGGTCTGGGGCGTCCTGTTCTTCAACGTCACGGCGGGGATCGGGCTGTTGTCGGCGGCTTCGCCCATGATACAAGATCTCTTTCCGGGCCGTGTCACTAAAGAGGCGGCGGCTGGGTTCGTCGGCCTCCTCAGCCTGTTCAATCTGGCGGGCCGCTTCGGGTGGTCGTCGCTGTCGGACAAGATCGGGCGCAAGACGGCCTACCTGATCTACTTCGTTCTGGGCGGCCTGCTGTACGCCTTCGTTCCTGTCGCGGCGCATTTGGGCAGCGTCGCACTATTCATTGGCAGCGCGGCCTTGATCCTGAGCGCCTACGGTGGCGGCTTTGCCACCCTCCCAGCCTACCTGCGCGACCTGTTCGGGACGCTGCAAGTGGGGGCAATTCACGGCCGGCTGCTGACCGCCTGGTCGGCGGCGGGCGTTGCCGGTCCGTACCTATTCGCCCGCCTGAGCGAATACGCCAAGTCTCGCCACCTGCCGCCCGCCGAGGCGTACACGCAGGCCCTGCACGTGATGGCTGGGCTGCTCGCTCTGGGCCTGGCCTGCAACCTGCTCGTCACTGCCGTCAAGCCGGAGCATTACGCGCCCGAAGACAAATTGGACGCCGTGCGGGTATCAACTTGAGAGCCACGCCGAAAGGAACGAGTATGGCCGAACTTTATTCCGAGATGCCTGACAAAACACCCTCAGAAGCCCCGTCGCCCCCGGCGATCCTACTGGTGCGCTGGCTCGTGGTCGGCCTGCCCCTGGCATGGGGTATCATTGAGACGCTGAAGAAGTCGCTGGCCCTGTTCCATTGACTGCAACCGACGAGAGAAAGAAAAGACTGCCGCTTCAGCGGCAGGTAAAAGAAGGCAGCTTATGGCACAGAACACCATCGTCGTCATGGAAGGCGATCAGACCGGGCAGGAGCTTCTCTTGGAGGGGCTGCGTGTTCTCGACCCCTCCGTCACCAAGGTAGACGTCGAGTTCGCCCATTATAATCTGTCGCTGGAGAACCGGCGGGCGACCAATAACGAGGTCGTCCATGAAGCCGCCCAGGCGATGAAGCGATACGGACTGGGCATCAAAGCCGCCACGATTACGCCGGACGTCAAGGGCGACGTCGGCTCGCCCAACGCCATCCTGCGGTCCGAGATTGACGGCACAGTCATCGTCCGCACCGGGCGACGTCTGCCCGGCGTCCTGACCGTCGGCGGCGTTTCCGCGCCCATGTCGGTCGTTCGCATGGCCGTCGGCGACGCCTACGGGGCTAAAGAATGGCGTGAAGGCGAGGGACTGAACGAGGTCGCCCACCGGACCGAGACTATTGACCGCTCGACCTGCCGCATGGTCTCCGAATTCGCCTTCCGGCAGGCCCGCAAAATGGGCGCAAAGGTCTTCGGCGGACCGAAGTACACGGTCTCGCCCATCTACGAGGGCATGTTCAAGGAGGAGATGGACGCCGCCTCCAAGCGCTTCCAAGACGTTCGCTACGAGCCGCAGCTCATTGACGCGACCTATGCCCTCCTGCTGGCGCGGGCGTCCGAGCCGCTGGTCATCCCGGCCCTGAACCGCGACGGCGACTGCCTGAGCGACTTAGTTTTGGCCTTCTACGGCTCCATCGCCGGGTCCGAGTCGCTGCTGCTGTCCTTTGACGAGAACTTCGAGCCGAAGGTCGTGATGACCGAAGCCCCCCACGGCACCGCCCCGTCCCTGCAAGGCAAGAACATCGCTAACCCGCTCGCTATGATTCTGGCGGGCGCGTCCCTGCTGACGTTTCTGCACACGCCCGCCGCCTCCCGCGCCTCCCGCGCCATCTACGAGGCCGCGTTTGAGGCCATCCACGATGGCATCCGCACTCCCGATCTGGGCGGTGGGTCTTCCACCACGGAGTTCACGGACACGGTCATCCACCGCGTCAAGAGCAAAGTAGAAGTCTGGGAGACGCTGGGGGAGAGATGACCCACCCGGCACAAGTGCCTTCCCTCCCGCCCTCCGGGTCTGCCAGTGCAGAAGCGGGAGGGCTAGGAGTTCCAGACGAGGAGGTAGACTTAATGGCCCGCCCCTCCAGGCAGAGCCTTTGCCGGACGTTTTGCTCCCATGCCTAAACCTCCTCGCCCTCCCGCTTCTGCACTGGCAGACCCGGAGGGCGGGAGAGAAGGCACTTGTGCCGAGTGGGTTCCGTATACTCTGCTTAACCACATCGATGCCCATGCCGCTGATCGCTGAAAACCCGTTCGCCAGCCTTAGCCTCATCGCCGCGCCCGCAGTGCTGACCAACGCCTCGTCCGTCCTTGCGCTGGGTACGAGCAACCGGTTCGCCCGCGCCATTGACCGCGCCCGCGCTCTGTCGGCGATACTCGAAAAAGAGGATGCCAGTGGGAACCCCATGACCATCATGCGGGTCCACCAGCTAAACCGGATCGAGCGGCGGTCTCTGCTGCTGCTCCACGCCCTGCGCCTGTTTTATCTCGCCCTTGGCTCGTTCGCGGCCTCCGCCTTGATCTCGCTCATTGGGGCCAGTGTCGCCTCGTCCACGCACCATTTGACGTTTCAGGTGACGCTGGCCCTCGCGGGGATCGTTGGGACGGTGGGTGTAGGGAGCTTGGTTTCCGGCTGTGTTCTGCTCGTGGAGGAGACGCGCCTGGCGGTCGTCAACGTCAACGAAGAGGCGAAACTGGTCCGGGAGAAGTTCGCGGCGTATCTGGACGCCTCGGAGAAGGCTGGGGAGCCGGGATGATCCAGGGGTCGCCCGTGCCGCTGCACGAGTGGCTGGACCTGTCGCTGTTCCACGTGGAGGAGGGGCGGTACTCGTCGCTCCAGATCCAGGATGAGGGCTACCCGCACTGGCTCATCAGCTTCGTTCGGCAGGGGCGAGTGGAGACTGAGACGCGCGGCATCCGCAGCCTGGCGTCGGATGGGGACGTGATGGTCCACCCGCCGCGCCTGCCGTTCTCTGAGCGTGCGGGGGGGCCGGGCCGGCACCAGTATTTCGTGTTTGATCTGCAAGTGCCGCCCGGCCTGGACCTGTTCCGCCTGCATCCGGTCTCGCCGGTCGTGCGGCTGACGGATCCGGACGAGTACGCGCGGACGTTCGACCGGCTGGCGCTGGCCTGGGCCGAGCCGCCCTCGTCTCTGCGCGACCTCAGCGCCTTCACACTCGCCGCCCAACTGACCGCACACGTCCTGCAAAGTTGGCAGGCGGGGGGTAGCCTGCCGCGCCCGGACGTGCTGCGGACGCCGGAAGACCGGTTCGCCGACGTCGTCACCTACATGGCCGACCGGCTGGACCGGAAGCTGACGCGCGACGAACTGGCCCGGCGTGTCTTCCTTCACCCCAATTCCTTTGACCGAGCCTTCCGCGCCGCGTATGGCGTTCCGCCCTTGCGGATGCTGCGGGGCCTGCGTCTGCGCCGTGCCCGGCAGCTCCTGGAAAGCACGGGGGATACATTGGAAACGATCGCCGCCGCCTGCGGCCTGGGGGACGCCGCCGCCCTGAGCCGCGCCTTCAAGGCGCAGTACGGGCTGTCGCCGGGCGCTCACCGCACGAATGCGCGGCAGGCACGGCAGTCGGTACTCACGGCAGCCGTTGCCTCTTCCCCCGCCTCGTTGAGTGTTCCAGCACCTCCAGGCCCTTGAACATCGTCCCCAGAACCATCGCCATTACCGAAAGGGAAAATACGAAAGCCATTGTGAGTCTCCTTTGCCGCTCGTCTGGCTACTTTTCGGCACGTGGCGGGGCGCACATCAGTCTGTGCGTTCTACGGGGCTGGAGACGCAGGGCGTAAAACTGACAAGAAAAGGTCACTGCGGGCCATCGTCAGGGCCGCGCCGCTTCAGCCATAATAGGCACAGACTATTACGCAGGAGGCCCTCCCGAATGGCACTAACCGAACAACAGCTACAGCACTTTTACCGCGAGGGGTACGTCGTCGTCCCCAGTCTGCTCACGCAGGAGACCATTGCCGCCGTCCTCGCCTCCGCCCCCGACGCGGGCCGCGCGGGCGGAGGCTGGGGTGCGAAGGCGTATGACCACATGCACCCGGAGACGCAGGGGGACGTCCACCGAATTTTAGCGGAGCCGGGCGTCGTGGATGCCGCCCGGAGCATCTTCGGCAACGAGCCGCGCGTGCCGTACGGTATGCTGGCCGTCGTCCCGGCGAACGGCGGGACAGGCCTGCCCTGGCACCAAGACAACCAGTATACGCAGGTGCTGGGCGGGGCGCTCAATATCTTTGCCGCCCTCTGCGACATCACGCCGAATAAGGCCATTCTGTGGGTAGCGCCGCGCTCACACTGGCTGGGGACGCAGCCGTCTAAGGAGACCGAGCAGGCAAACACGCAGGGGCACCGCGAGGCGGTCGTCGAGCCGGAGAACGGGCAGCCTCTCCCCGCCATGAAGGCGGGCGACGTCTGCATCTTTGACCGCAACACGTACCACCGGTCTCTGAAGAACGAGACTGACCAGCCGCGCTTCGCCTACGCCGCTCAGTACCAGTCGGACA
>JAYTRQ010000219.1:0-6190 GCA_043746125.1 Armatimonadota bacterium
CCCGTGCCAATGCCTCACCGATTCCGGAAGACGCTCCTACGATAATGGCCTGTTTCCATTGTGGCATCCTCAGACGCGCCTCGCCGCCCATAGCACGGCGTTGTGCAAAATACGCCGCACGTTCGGGTCGAAGTAAGTTGGAAAGGCCTCATGCCCAGGCCGAAAATAGAAGACGCGGCCTTTGCCCTCGCCCTGTCCCTTTCCGCCGCCCGGCCCGCTGGTGAAGTCCGGGTCAATCCCCTCCCCCACCGTCGCCGTGAAGCTGGGGAAGTATTCGCCCCCGAGCGGGAAATAAGATTGAAACACGACCGTCAAGGCCGGTGGCACGTCGAACGGGTTGCCGTACATTTCTTCTTGAGGCAGAACGAAGTTGCTGATGCCTTCTGCAATCGGATGCCTCGGGGCACAGACCGTGATCTCCTCCGTGTCGGCAGGATTAGCCTCGCGCCAGCCGCCCTTCAAGTGTCCGGTGCAGTTCAGGACGCCCCGAAACGTCTTTGAATAATGGGCGGAATGAAGCGGCACGAAGCCCATGCCGCTATGAACCGCTTTAATGATTTTGGCGGCCGTCTCGTCGGTGACTTCATCGTGACGGGCGTGGCCCCACCATAGGATGACGTCCGTGGCCGACAGCGCCTCATCGGTGATGCCCTGGTTCGGCTCGTCCAGGTTCGCCGTCGTCGCCACAATGCGCCCCTGGCCCATCTCGTTCAGGCCATCGGCAATTGCGCCGTTCAGGCTCTTAGGGTACATCTCTTTGGGGGCGTGGTGCGGAGCTTCGTCCCAAACCAACACGCGCACAGGATTATCGGACATAGTGTTCCTCTTTTATCAGCTTTGTTGAAGTGTCATTCACCGCCCGTACCGACGCCAGGCTCGGTCATCTTTCGCGGGTCCAATAGGTTGTTAAGTTGGGCCTCTGGGAGAATGCGGTCGGAAACGCAGATGTCGCGTACGGTGCGGCCCTCGTCAACGGCCCGCTTCGCCAGCTTGGCGGCATCTTCGTAACCAATGACTGGCGCGAGACTCGTCACCATACTCATAGACCATTCAACGAGACTCTCCGCTCGCTGCGTGTTCGCCGTCAGCCCGACGACCGCCTTTTCCGTGAAAACTCGCACTGAGTTCGCGAGAAGTGAGAGTGACTCGAGTACGTTTCGCGCCATGACCGGTAGCATCACGTTCAAGTCCAAGTTGCCGTGCGTGTTGGCGATGGTCACCGTCGCGGCATTTCCAATGACCTGGGTACAGACCATCATCAGCTGCTCGCACATGACCGGGTTGACCTTGCCCGGCATGATTGAGGAGCCGGGCTGGACGGCCGGCAACGACAGTTCTCCAAGCCCGCACCGCGGCCCAGACGACAGCCAGCGGACATCGTTTGCGACTTTGAGCAATGAAGACGCCACGGTCGCCAATTGGTTGGCGAGTTCTACGGCCGCGTCCTGGCTGCCCTGGGCCTCAAAGTGGTTCTCCGCCTCCCGGAACGCCAGCCCAAACCGCAACGAGAGCTTTGTTGAGACGGCCGCGCCGAAACCGACCGGAGAATTGATCCCCGTGCCGACCGCCGTGCCGCCGATAGCAAGTTCCAGCAGCCGGGGCTTGACCCCTTCCAGTCGCGCGATGGACAGTTCCACCTGCCGCGCCCAGCCGGACGCCTCCTGCCCAAGACGAATAGGTGTCGCATCCATCAGATGCGTCCGACCGATCTTGACGATTTCGTCCCATTGCCGCGCTTTCTCCGAAAGCGCAACCTGGAGACCTCGCAGAGCGGGTAATAGTCGGTCCTCAAGCTCAGTCGCCGCCGCGACGTGGATCGCCGTCGGAATCACGTCATTGGACGATTGGCTCATGTTGACGTGATCGTTCGGCTTGACCGGGTCTTTGGAGCCTATGACGCCGCCCAGGATCTCAATCGCCCGGTTCGAGATGACCTCGTTCACGTTCATGTTCGTGGACGTGCCTGAACCCGTCTGATAGACATCCACCACGAACTGGTCGTCCAACTTTCCTGCGATCACCTCGTCCGCCGCCCGTGTGATGCTTTCCGCCAGGGACGCGTTCAGAAGGCCCATCTCGACGTTCACCTCGGCCGCCGCCCGCTTGATCGCGCCCAGCGCCTGGATGAACGGTCTTGAAAATCGGATGCCGGAAACGGGGAAGTTGGCGACGGCGCGGGCCGTCTGGGCACCGTAATAGGCGGAAACAGGGACTTCAAAGTCACCCATTGAGTCTTTTTCAGTGCGAGTGTTGGTCATAAAAGTTGGTTGTAAAAGAGGTCTACTTGATTGTGTCGCTGGACAGATGATATGAGAGAACGGCAAGTTCCTGTAAAAACGAGACGTTGCGGACGACGATGCGCTCTGGCACCTTAAGGATGATCGGGGCGAAGTTCAGGATCGCGCGAACCCCGGCCGAGATCGCGGCGTCCGCAACGCTCTGAGCCACCGACGCCGGCACGCAGAGGATCGCGATGCGTGCTCCGAGTCGCGCATTGATCTCCCGCAAGCGGGCCCCATCCTGGATGAACAGTTCTCCCTGCGGACGCCCGATTTTGGTCGGGTCACTGTCGAAAGCGGCCGCGATGTGGAACTTGTGCTCCCGCAGGCCGGGGTAGCCAATAAGAGCGCTCCCCAAGTTGCCTGCGCCGATGACCATGATCGGCTGCGTCTGATCGATCTTGAGGATGCGCGTGATCCGAGCTTGCAGTTCCACGACGTTATATCCAACGCCAGGCTTGCCGAACTCACCGAAATACGATAGGTCCTTCCTGAACTGGGCCGCATTGATCCCCGTCTGCTTCTCAATATCCGTAGAAGAGATGGTCTCGACGCCTGAGGCTTCAAGATCAATGAGATAACGGAGGTAGGTAGCCAGCCTCTCCAAGGTAGGAATTGGAGGACCTTTGGGCTGTTGTTCGCGGGTGGGGTCTCTCATTGTCTTGCCGACGCCATCCGGGCTTTCTGCCGTCCTGCTTCTGAAGCCCTTTATGAAATCTATTACAGCCATTATACTGCCGTAGGAGCAAGCCGTCAACCCTTGCAACCCTAGCGCTTCACGCGGGGAGCTGCGGCGACCACCAAGGACTGGCGAACAGTGCCTGAACATCAGAAGCCGACAGGCCGGCCTCCGATGAAGGAATCGCATCGCGCGAAACGTCACCGACGAAAACAAGTGAGTTGGGGGCCGGGTTGCCCGCATTCGGCGAAAGCATCAGGCACCGCACCGTGAACAGGCCAGTGGTTTGTGCGCTTGGCGCTGTGGACGCGGCCTGTACCAATTGGAGAGCGTCACGCAAGACGATATCATGGTTCAGCCCGCCAGACACCCCAGGCGAGATGGTGAACGTCAAAGTGAAACGTGCTGTTCGTGGGTCTGCCTGAGCGTCATATGCCACAACACCCGCCGCAGCCAAAGCCGGCGAGGAGCGTAGGGAGTCCAGCAGAGCCTGTTCCGAGGCGTCCCGAGGTTCGGCACTCGCCACCAGAGGCGGAGGCGATATCTGGGCCGAAGGGAGGAAGACGAGCGGCGTTTTTACGTCCTGATTTGGAGCCAGCCGCAATGCGGCAAGCGGCGAGCGGAGGTGTACGGAGACGTAAGCGGCGGCAACGACGGCAAGAACCAGAAGCGCCGCCGTCAACGCCGCCGCTCGCAAAACTACTTCAGGCTTGAGTCGGAGCCGAAAGCGTGAAGGCTGGCCTCCCATGATGTCTTTCGGCACGTCTGGACCGACGACGGGTTGTTCGTCCGGCAGAGTCAGTCTCACGCCTTCTCGCTGGAGGGTCGACAGACGCTCCAGCTTCATGCGGTCGGCTGGGCTATGCGGATTAAGGTCCAGGGCCATGCGATACCACTGGATCGCATCGTCGTACCGCCCCAGGTTCTCATAGATGTCTCCCAGCAGACTCTGGGCGGAGTGGCTGTCCGGTGTCAAGCGCAGTGCCGCCATACAATTTTCTATGGCTTCCTCCCAGCATCCGCGCATCCGCAGGAGATTCGCCTGCGCCAGTAGGGCATAGACCTCACTGGAGATGCCGCCTCGGCTGGGAGATGACGCCAGGTCATCCATGCTCGCCTCCCAATTCCATCGCAGTGCCCGTGGAACCAAAGCCCTCCAGCCCACGTCTCGTCTCGGGTAGACTCTCGTCAACAGCCTCCTGCCATTCCACTCGGGTAACGGGGGCAACGACAAGCTGTGCGATCCGGTCCCCACGCTGTATGACAATGGCTTCCTGCCCAAGATTGATTAGGATTACGCTGACCACGCCGCGATAGTCCGCATCAATCGTGCCGGGCGCATTGACCATCGCCAAGCCGTGCCGAAGCGCCAGACCACTCCGGGGGCGGACCTGGCCCTCGTAACCAGCCGGCAACGCAACCCGAATGCCCGTGGAGACCTGAGTGCGCTGACCTGGCACAAGGTGCAAAGAGTTTTGGACAGCCGCATGCAGGTCCAAACCCGCCGCGCCCGCACTTCCGTACGCCGGGAGTGGCAGGTCCTGGGCCTCTGGGGTGCGCTGTATCAAGACGCGCATGGCTTAGGCCTCCCCTGCCAAAGCGCGGACGATGGGCAGCAGGACAGAAAACACGGTCCCTTTCCCCGGCTCACTTTCCACCGTCACCACACCGCCATGCCCTTCCACGAGGGCTTTCACGAGCGCCAGCCCGATTCCCGTTCCCCCGATCTCTCTGTTATCCCGGTTGTCCACCCTGTAGAACCGGTCGAAGATCTTGGGCAAGTGTTCCTTGGTGATTCCCATGCCCTCATCGGTAACTTGGAGTAGGATCGAATGAGACACGTTAGCAATGAGGCCTATTACCCGGACAGCCCCACCATGAGGCGAATATTTGATGGCGTTGTTGACCAGGTTCGTGAGAATCTGATCCACTTTGTCCGGGTCCGCCTCAATGGACGGGAAGTCCGGCGGGAAGTCCGCTGTCAGCTCATGCTGCCTCGCATATGACCTCTGTGCCGCCAGCACCTTTTCGCTGGAAGCGACCACGTCCACGGTGTCCCAATTCATCTGCATCGCTCGCCCCTGTTCGATGCGCGAGATGTCCAGCAGGTCCTTGATTAGCCGGTGCAGCCGGTCACACTCCGAATCTATGATTCCGTAAAACTCACGGCGCGTTGGTTCATCATAGTAGCCCTCACGGTCGTCCAACAAGGTCGAGATGAACCCTTTGATACTTGTGAGTGGCGTCCTTAGCTCATGCGAGACCGTCGAGATGAAGGCGGTCTTCATGCGCTCGACGCCACGAATCTCCGTGATATCGTTGAAGATCGCGACGATCCCGGCGGGCAGTCCGTCGTCATCCCGGACCGGCGCACACTGCACCTGGTAGATGCGCTCGCGGACTTGATCCTCGGGTGCAACCTCGGTGAGACTGAAGGCGACCTCTTCCGCGACCTCGACGTCACGGGAAGCAAGGGCGCGCTTCAAAATTGAACAGATTCGGGCGTCGGCGATCACCTGGTCATAGGCCGCATCAATTAAAGGCAGGGCCGGGGGAAGCCCCAGGATGGCACGAGCTGAGGGGTTGATCTGCACCAGCCGGCCGTGTGTGCTGACCATCAGAAGGCCGGCGTAGAGGCTGTCGATAGTGTGCAGAAGCTCACGTTTTTCCTGAACCACTTCGCGGTACATCTGCGCGGAGGCGATCACAGCTGCCCCCTGCTTCGCAAGTTGTTCCAGCAGGCGCACGTCTTCGTCTATAAACACACCACCGTACTTCTTGTTGAAGACGTGCAACACGCCTACAGTCGTGCGATCCAGCACCCGATTGTCTTCATCCCGCTTCTCAACGATCAGCGGAACGGAGACGGCATTATGAATGCCAAGTCGAGCCAGCCCTTCTGCTGCCCCCAGAGGATCAAGGGCTGAATCGTAGGTGATTCGGGAGGCATTCGTCCGAAAGACTTCGTTGGAAACCCCATCGTCAGAGACGCGGCGCTCCATCGCCGAGACCTCACTGCCACCAAGGCCAAGGGCGGGCTGAGTGGCGTAGAGCGTGGAGGCGCCGGAGTCGTGCAGCATAAAGACACACTTTTCCGCCTGGAGGATCTTCCCAATCTTGTCCACGAGCCGCGTGAGCGTGTTGTCGAACTCGCCCGGAGAGGGCAGGGGGAGGGCAGACGATGGAAGAGGCGGCAACCCAGGCGGGCGACTATACCCTTTGCTGCTGGCCG
>JAYTRQ010000220.1:0-6189 GCA_043746125.1 Armatimonadota bacterium
TCCTGGGGAGCACGGGAGGCGCTGGCCTGGTATGAGGCGGACCCGGCCCGGCAGTCGGTGGATGCGGAGTTTAACCGACTGACGGACGCCCTGATCGCGGCGCAGGAGGCAGTGCGGGCGTAACCCACCCTCCGGGCAGCCAGCGAGTCTAAGCGGGCGGGTAGGTCACACCTCCCGAATCGCTCCCAGAAACAATACCGTCCCAGTAGCATCGTCCCGGAGGACGCACAGGAACGGGTGGTCCACGCGCACGATGACCGGCGGGAGGTAAGGCATCGCGAGGCTCCGCAGCATAATGACGCCCGTGGCCGCCGTCGCGGTCGTCCCCTCCTCGTCCACATCCAGCGTTGCCTTGTGGATTACTTCTCCGATGGCATTCGGGTGTTCAGACATCAGGGAGAAGTCCGCGTGCCGTCCGAACGCCTTCGCCATGCCCATCTGCGACAGCGGCTCTTTGAGCCGCCGCGAATCGTCGGCGTGGAAGCGGGGCAGGAACAGGCTCACCTGGGCCGGATGCATGGCGGCCATCCAGCCGTTCCAATGGGCAGCCGTGGCCGTCGCGAGGAACGTGTTCAAACCGGACGGCGCATCGGGCAGGAAGACGTACATCGCCAGCCGGCCCGTCCCGTACGGCAGGCGGACGGCCTGGAAGCCGTTTTCCTTCAGGTAGGATAGCTTCCCGGTCCGCGTCATCAGCGGCACCTGTTTCTGCATCCCATCGGCGAGCGTGAACGGGGCAGTCTGCGTCGCGCTTTTGCTGAAGGGCGTGGACCATTGCCCGTGGAAGTAGATGGCGTTGGTCAGCACGGATGTGGCCCTGTGCAGGTCGGAGGCCGACACGAGATTGTCAATCTTGCCGTGCGTTTTGGCCTTGACCCAGCCATTGATGGTTGGGGCGCCGGATGGCCCACGCAAGTTCAGTGTCCTCGTGTCCGCTCCATAGAACTGCTTGCAAGCCTTCTGGAACGTCGGCCGGAACGTCTCGCCTGTCTGGAGCCACAGGGCATTGGCGACCGAGAGTTTCACTTGCGGGTCCGGGTTCTCCAAAGACGGCAGCCGCAGGCCGTTCGCCGCGTTCACCTCGCCAGTCGTCATCGATCCCAGCCCAAGCGTTTCGGTGATGCTCTGGCGGGTCGTTCCCGCCGCCCCGTTTAGGGCGAGTGAGAGCGCCTGTGAGATGCTGAACGGCGAGAAGAAGACGTTGGCGTCTGGCTTCTCCGGCACGAGCCGTGCCAGCAGCCGAAAGCCGAAGTCAGTGTCCGCTTGGGCGACCTGATGAACGCCGGGATTCTGGGCCACTTTCGCGGCCTCGGGCGGTGGCTCGGCGAGCGTGGGCGCGGCCAGCGTCAGCCCGAGAATTGCCGCGCTTAGGGCGGCCTTGCGAAATCGGCCCTGCGGCCGTTTAGGGAGTCTCATAGAATGCCTCTTTCCGGCGGGTGAGGGGCGAAGCCAAACCCGCCTTCGACTGCGGCGCCGGCCGCCCTTCTCCCCCATGCCTGCTTCTTCTGACGCTCCCCGCCTTCGTCCAGTTCCCCCCAAGAATTGGTGGTGCTAGGAGCTAGGGGGCCTTCTGCGGGTCCCGGATCGCCCCCAGGAACAGCACCGTCCCCGTCGCATCGTCCCGAATGGCGCACAGGAACGGATGGTCTACGCGCACCTCAACCCTGACGGCCCTGGCCGACTTCGTCATAATAACGGCCGTCGCCGCTGTCGCGGTCGTCCCTTCCTCGTCCACGTCCAAGGTCGCTTTGTGAATCACCTCGCTGATGCGGCTGGTGGGCAGGCCCATCGGGGCGAAGTTTGCCGCGCCGAACGCCTTTGCCACACCCATCTGTGACAGCGGGCCTCTCAGCAGCCAGCGATTGTCGGCGTGGAAACGGGGCAGGAACAGCGTCAGTTCGGTCGGGCGCATCTGTGCCAGCCACCTGTCACAGTGGGCCGCCGTGGCCGTCGGCAGGAAGCCGTCCAGGCCCGTGCCGGACTTGGGCAGGAACACGTACATCGCCAACCGCCCCTGCCCGTACGGCAGACGGATGGCCTGAAACTGGGGTGTCTGCAAGTAGGAGAACCTGCCGCCCTGGGACATCAGTGGCACGGCCTTCTGGGTGCCATTTGCCAGCGTAAACGGGGCCTCCTGCGTCTCGACCTTGTCAAACCGCGTTGTCCACTGCCCATGGAAGTAGACGGCGTCGGTCAACACGGCCGTGGCGCTTTCAAGATCCTCCGAGGAAACGATCTGGTCAATTTTGCCCTGCGTGTGGTCTTTCACCCAGCCATTGATTGTGTCCGCCGCGCCAGGGTCGCCGAAGTTCAGGGCCATCGTGTCGGCCCCGTAGAACTGCCGGCACGTCTGCCGGAAGGATGGCTTGAACGTCAGGCCCTGTCGAATCCAGAGGGCGTTTGCAACGCTGAGTTTCACCTGCGGGTCGGGGTCCTCCAGCGACGGCAGGAGCAGACCGTTCGCCGCGTTGACACTCGCCGGTGAGAGGCCGGTCAGACCGAGCGTGTTCCCGATGCCCGTCTGCGTGGCCCCGCCCGCGCCGTTCCAGACCAGAGTGAGCGCCTGCGAAATGCTGAACGGCGAGAAGAAGACGTTGGGGTGGGACTTGTCTGGGGCGAGCCGCGCCAGCAGGCGGAAGCCGAAGTCGGTGTCCGCCGACGCCACCCGCCGGACGTCCGGGTTGGCCTTGACGACGGCCAGCGGAGGAGCCGCGGATCGGCGTGAGAACGCCAGCAGAGCGAGAGCCACGAGGGCAATCGCGGCGACAAGCCAGGCGGTGGGGCGGAAAAATCGTGTCATGGAGGAACCTCCGGTGTCAGTCTATCCCTTTAGACCAAGCAGGCGCGGTTTCCTTCATTCAGGGGCAGGAGAATGGCGGCACTATGACGAACGAGGCCGTTGCAAGGAAGTACGCGGACGCGGTTCCGCTCTCTCAGAGGAGGAGACACAATGAGTTTAGATATCGTACCTGCCAGTGACAGCGACGGCGATTATCAAGCCGTCCTCGGGGACGTGGTGCAACTCGTGGATGGGGCGCGACGGGCGGCGGCCCGCTCGGTCAATGCCGTTATGACTGCTACCTACTGGCAGATTGGGCGGCGGCTGGTGAAGGTGGAGCAGCACGGCCAAGAACGCGCGGCCTATGGGGAGCAGTTGCTGCCTAACTTGGCGCGTGATCTGACGCAACGGTTCGGGCGGGGTTTTTCACGTCAGAATCTTCAGCAGATGCGTCAGTTCTTTTTGACCTGGCAGATTCGCCAGACAGTGTCTGGCGAATCTGATCTAGAGGCACTCGCCGCCCAATTCCCGCTCTCCTGGTCCCACTACGTCCGCCTGCTCTCTGTCCGCGACGACGAGGCGCGGCGCTTCTACGAGGAAGAAGCCCGCCGGGGCGGATGGTCCCTGCGGCAGCTCGACCGGCAGATCGCAACGCAGTTCTACGAGCGGACGGCACTGTCTAAGAACAAAGCGGCCCTGACCGCGAGGGGCGCAATGCCGAAGCCAGAAGACGTCATAACGGCTGAGGAGCAGATCAAAGACCCGTACGTGCTGGAGTTCTTGGGTCTGAAGGACGAGTATTCGGAGCGCGACCTGGAAGACGGCCTGATCCGGCACCTGGAGACGTTCCTGCTGGAACTCGGCAGCGACTTCACGTTCGTGGCCCGGCAGAAGCGGCTGCGGGTCGGCGACGTCTGGTATCGAATGGACCTGCTGCTTTACCACCGCCGCCTGCGCTGCCTGGTGATCGTGGACCTGAAGATCGGCCGGTTTGAACCCGCCGACGTCGGCCAGATGAACCTTTACGTCAACTACGCGGCCGAGCATCTGACGCTCCCCGAGGAGAACCGCCCGGTGGGCCTGATCCTGTGTTCCGAGTCGAATTCTGCCGCCGCGCATTACGCCTTGGAGGGCCTCTCTAACCGGATCGGAGCGGCCGAATACCGGCTGGCCCTGCCCGATCCGGCCGCCCTGGAAGCCGAACTCGCCCGCATCCGGCATCTGCTGGAAGGGCGGAGCGGCGGCACCGCTTAGACTTCTCTCCTACACCCCCACCATCTCCACGAACTTGGCAGGCAGGACGACCGGCTTGCCCCGGCCAAATTGGATCTCCAGGCGAGGGCTGAGGCGGTCGCCCCGGATGGCGAGGATGACGCCGACGCCGTGCTGGGCGTGATGGACCCGGCCGCCGACGTGCAGAGCGCCGGGCGCGAAGGCCCGGCGGGCGGGCGCGAGTGTGTCCGGCGGGGGTGGATTGGGGGCAAAGTCTGCCAGGTCGGGGAAGTCGGCGGCATCGGATTCTAAGCCCCCGGCGAGCCGGGTCCAGAGGGCTTCGCCGGCGGGGAGCAGACCCAGCGCTTCGGTCAGTTCGAGGCTCCGCGCGTCGGCATAGAGTCGGGCCAGGTGGGCGGCGGCAAGAGGGGCGTGGGGCGGGTCCCACCAGGTCTCGAAATAGCGTTCCAGGTGCAGCGCCCCGGCATGGCGGGCGAGGGCCAGGGCGTCGGACGTTCGCCAATCGGCGGGGTCTTTGAGCAGCAGGGCGCGGGTCTGGGCCACAGCGTCCAGGGTCCGCTGCCAATCGGCCTCCATCAGGAACTGCGAAGGCGGCTCGGTCTTGAGCGTGTGCAGGTGCAGGCGCGACTGAGTGCGGGTCAGCGCGACGTAGAACAGCCGGCGCTCCTCCTCGATCTCGTCCAGCCCGCCGTAGGGGAACGTGCCCTGGTTGCAGTCCGGCACGAATACGACCGGCCACTGCAAGCCCTTGGCCCGGAACACGGTCAGCAGCGAGACGGACCGGCTCGCGTCGTTCTGCGCCTGCCCGATTCCCGACGCAGAGAGGGCGTCTAAATGCGACAGCAGGGCCTGGGCGGTGGGCTGGGAATGGGCGTAGCGCAAGAAGGCGACGACGTTCTCGGCCCGCGCCGCACCGGTCTCGGGGAAGCCGGACGACCGGCGCAGGAAATCTAAATAAGCGATCTTCTGTTCCAGCATCGCCAGAGTCGCTCCGGCGGGTAGGGTGGCGAGGGCGCCCGACAGCCAGCGCAGGGTCTCAGCGAGGTCGAGCAGGCGGGACGTCGTCCGGGCCGGGGCTTCTTGGGCCGCCCCTTCCAGGGCAGCGGGCAGGGACAGGCCGCGCTTAACGGCCTGGACAACGGCATCACAGACCGGGCGCGGGAGGTAGCGGGTGGGCTTGTTGGCGATGCGGTGCCAGCGGGCCTCCCAGTCGGAGGGTCCTCTCCCTGACCCGTTCAGGTTCGTTCCAAGCCGTTCCCTTCCCTCGGAGGGAAGGGACAGACCCGGAACGAATGTGAACGGGACAGGGATAGGATCATCCCCGGCATTCGGCTGCGCCAACCGCAAATAGTCCAGCAGCGTCAGGACCTCGGGCCGGCCGTAGAATGGGCTGCTGCCGACGACGCGGTAGGGGATGTCCGCCTCCACCAAGGCGTGTTCCAGATACGGAGTCTGCGCGTAGAGGCGGACCAGAACGGCGATCTCGCTCGGCTGGTAGCCTTCGTCCAAAGCCTCCCGGATGGAGTGGGCGATGTGGCGGCCCTGGGCGGCGGGCGAATCGTCCCCGTGGACCTGCAAGTCGCCACCGAAGCCGCGCGTCAGGGAGAGGCGCTTCGGCTCGCGCTTGACGTTGCGAGCGATGACACGGTTGGCGAGGGCGAGGGGCGCGGCGTGAGAGCGGAAGTTGTCGCCGATGTAATACTTACGTGCCCCGTAACGGCGGCCGAAGTCCAAAATAAAGCCAGGATCGGCCCCGCGCCACTCGTAGATGGTTTGGTCATCGTCGCCAATCGCCATATAGTCCCGGTGCGGGAGCGTCAGCAGGTCCAGCATCTCGGCCTGGACGCGGTTGACGTCCTGGAACTCGTCCACAAGAATGCACTGGAATCGGCCCCGAACCTCCGTCAGCACGTCCGGCCAGCGGTGCAGGGCCTCCCAACCCGATAGCAGCATGTCGTCAAACGTGATCGCCCGCTCTTCCAAACGGACCCGCTCATAGAGGCCGTACAGATCGCGATACCACTCAAAGCCCGGCGGAGCAGTGGCCGATCCGGCGAAGGGCCTGGCGGAGAGCGGCAGATCGGTCTTGGCGAGATCGGCGTACAGGAGATTCGCCTTCATCACGCCGACGTAGGTCTGGAAGTCGGGCCGATCCAGAGCATCCAGTTCGCCCGCAA
>JAYTRQ010000221.1:0-6188 GCA_043746125.1 Armatimonadota bacterium
GTAGTGCCCACCCGTACCAGCCACCGCGCCGATCCTCCACAGGAGAAGACGCCGACCGCATTGCTCTCGCGTCGCGCAAAAATCTCACCACGTGCATCAGCCCCTTAACGTCAGCTTCCAAATACCCAGTCAGCGTCGCCATCTCTGGAGTGTCGAGCGGATGTGGCTGGTCGTAAGCCTCCCAGCCCATCACCATAGCCCCCAGGCCCGACGACAACTCGTCGGGCCAGGGCGACCTGTACTCGGGCGCGTATTCGCCCACGGCCCGGACGATCTCCTTCAGCCCGTACGCCCAGGCACCCGGAACCCCAATCGGCCCGTCGGCAAACACTCTGCGTACGTCCACCCACGGCAAGTCCCGCAATCGCTCCAGCCCGTGCCGCTCCGCCGCCCCCTTCGACTGAGAGATTTCCGCTGGACTCCAGTGATAGAGCGCGGCGGTCCGGTCCGGGTCGAAGACGCCCCGCTTGTGTAAGAAGGCGAGGAACTCGCCGAACATCTCCCGCTCGGCGTCCCGGTGTTCACGCGTAGCGACGAAGCGGCGGAAGTGCCACTGGCCGCGCTCCCGCCAGCCGACGCCGATCATGAAGATGATCCCACAACCCGTCAGGGCAGGCCAATCTTTCTCGAAATCCGCTCGGGCATTACTGAAAAATTCGTAGTCTACATGGAACTCGGCGTCGCAGCGGGGCGGGACGGCGGCATCGAACACCCCGACGGCCTTGCCCGTGTGGTTGGCCCGTAGCACCGCTCTGATGCGGTCGGCCCCTGCATGCCCGACGCCCGCCAGTGCCTCGAACGGGAACTTGATACCTTCCTCACACAGCAGGTCCTCGACGCAGCCGAAGCCGAATGCCGCCAGGCCCTTCGCCTGCCGTGCCCCCACCTGAGGCAGCTTCTCCAACGGTGTTCCGGGCAGGCACGAGACGATCTCCTTCTTGGCGAGGAGCCACGGTTCGGCCCGCTTGTTATTGACGTTCGGCCCAACGATTTCGTCGCACCAAGGCAAATACCGGTGGCCCTCCATCTTGATGTGGATGTACCGGTCACGCATTTCGGCCAGGGCGGGATCAAGCGGCCCTTCCAGCGTGTCGTGCACATCAATCGTCAACGGACTTTGGAGGGTGTCGCGTGTGGCAAGGAGGGCAAAGCGCGGCATCTGCCCCTGCATCTGGCCGAGCATGAAACTGTAAAGCCTCACCTGTGCGGTGTTCATGGCGAGATCAGTTTTTTTATCGCTTCCGTCCAGGCCCGTCGAAAACTTGCAGTCAACGACGCAGTAGGCATCAGGCTCATCGTTTTCGGGCTTCAGGTGCGGGAAAGCCTGGTAAAGCCACGACGTGAGGCAGATGACGTCGGCGGAGCCGAAAGTTCGCTCGGGTGCCCACCACAGGGCCGCCTTTCTAATGACGGGCACGCGGCGCGCCATCAGGTCGAGGGTCCGTTTCAGGCCATCGACGCGCCCCACCTCCCTGTCCTCGCGCAACGACTGCACCGCTTCAGGCGCGACGTTCTTTACCCATGCGGCCTCGAACTCGCGCCCCTTCTCGCCGATCCAGTTTAGGAACGAATACTCTTCCGGGTCTTGCTCGAATTTATGATCCTTGCCCCAGAATTTTAGCCATACGAGACATGGGTCTCCCTGGATCAGAGCGCGCAGGCCCGTAACGGGCATCCAGTCCTCAGGCACCTCGGTGTGGCCGCCCGTCGCCTCTTCCAGTTTTGACACTTTCCCATCCCCGCAGGCGCGCTGGATTCCGCCTGGACACGGGCGCGGAGGGCGTCAGGGGTCCGGGTGGGGTGCGCCCTTGTGGATTAGTTCGTGGACGGCTGGGGTGGTCACCTGGCGTCGGGCGCGGAAGGCTCACAAAAAAAGTTGCCTTCGCGGAAACTATTTTTCCGCCGTTCGGCCTCAGCGGAACTATCATGGCTCGCAAACCAAAGCTGCAAGGAGAAAGAACCATGACCCATGCCAATGTGATCGTGCTGATCACGCCGAAAGAACAAGGGGAGTCAACCCACTCCGACCTTTGGACTCAGCGGTACGTCCTGCCCAATGGCAAAGTCGGGCGGTCCGCCAGGGACGCCGTCCGCAAAATGCTCGCGCCGTACGCTTTCTTCACGCGGGTCCCGTGGCCCGCGGGAGTCGCCCATTGCATCGGGTGGGACGGCTACTGGATCGGGGGAGCCTGGGGCGGGCAGTTCGATCCGCAGTACGACCTGATGAAAGACCCGCGCAACCAAGAGCGATGCACAGGGTGCATGGGCACGGGGCATAGTTTCGTCTTCGGGGAACCCGCCGCCAGTAAGTCCAGTTCAAAGAAGGCCTGTAGCGTATGCCACGGAACAGGCCACTGCAAGAAGGCCTCCTATGAATGGACGCCCGTGGACGGGGACATTGCACCCGTGGCGAGCCTGCCTGAAAATCTGGACGCATACGCCATCATCACCCCGGACGGCAACTGGCACGAGTGCGGCGAGTGGTTCGGTACGCTGATGCACGAACCCGGTATTGAGCAGTGGGAGGACGACCTCAAGCGGCTCCTGGGGCGGTACCCGGAGGCGGTGGCCGTCAACGTGGACATCCACAACTAGGAACCAGCCGCGTCCCCACGTGGAGGAGCACGCCGCCCGCGGCGCGTGTGACCTGGTACAACGTCAGGTCCATCTATCAGGTCCATCTATAGGGATGCTGTATCGACACCGATCACCATAAGACAACGGGCGAATCGTGCTGCTTTTGCCCACTTCGCGACGGCTGCGAGGCCACAGGATGCCCCAGGAGCCGTTGGGTGAGGCGTAGGCGCAGCCCGAGGGTCGCGAGAGTGACCTGGGCTGCACTGCGCGGGGCGACGACGGTGTGGAGACGCAAGACATGAGAAAAGCCCGCCAGGACCGCGAGAGGCGGACTGGCGGGCGGCGTATTTTGAGGCGCAAAACGTGCCTTAGTAGCGTATAATCAGATGTAAGGCCACCTGCCAGCGGGCCTGCGTCAGACCGTCGAGCGCATCATTACGGATGAGGACACGGCGTAGCGGTTGCGGACACAGGTGAACTTAGCCGTTAGTGCGAAGAACATGGCCGTCATGCCAATGCAGTTGGTCATAAGGAAAAACAATGACTATCGATTTTGGAAAAGTTGAACGGTATATTGAAGACAGAGGCTTCGGATTTGTCTCTCATACCTTTGCAAATATGCCGCCTAAAGAGGTGTTCTTTCACATCAAGGTTGTAAAGCGAACCCATCCAGAGTCGGCTCAAGCACTAGATGGCACAACAACAAGCGAACAGGTATATTTTTGGTATGAATATACAATAACCTCCAAAGGCCAAGAAGTCTTAGCGATTCTAGACTCGAAACAAATATGGCACAAGTACGCCGATCACAAAGCAGCTTTTATCGATACCATTAAAACAAGCTGGATGAATGTGGAGAAGCCATTACCAGAGTCGCTCAGAAGGGCAACTTCTGATTTGTTGACAGCAGATGAGGTCGACCAATTGACGGCAAGCAGGGGCACGTTAGAAGCAGAGCATAGAAGAAATCAAGAAGAGTTACAAAAAGCCGAAGCTGCTCGGCAGCAAGCGGTTGCAGAGCAAAGGGCAGCCCAAAGAAGAGAAGAAGCTGCTCGGCAGCAAGCGGTTGTAGACCGAAGGACAACTCAAATAAGAGAAGAAGCTGCTCGGCAGCAAGCGGTTGTAGACCAAAGAGCAACCCAAAAAAGAGAAGAGGATGATGAGTTTCGCCAACTGGTTGCAGAGGTGTCGGCACTAGGATTTACTAAGAGTGCGGACGTGTCGAAATATATTAAGCATCATAGGATTGGTTATAAATACAAACATATATCTGGCATATTGCAGATGGAAATGGATGGTAACGAGTGGTCCTTTGATGGTGGTTTTCCGCGGCATATCTTCGCACGGTTATGCGATGTACTTGAGTTACAAGACCAAGGATCACGAGCGATACCAGGGGCGTTTACCCCTTACAAAGACATCCTCCCAGAGCACCCCTAGAACGCGCAGCGCGGTCCGTCCGCGACGTGGAGACGCGAGACATAGGAAGGCCCGCCAGCCTCTCCTGGACCTTGCGGGCTTTTTGCATTGTGGGCGGGAATGAGCGATCAGAACAAGGTGGGCGGCGTTGTCGATGTAGAGCGATCCGTGGCGGACGTATCGTCTGACGATCAGACTTCGCCGTTGCCCTAGCCTTTGGATCGCGGCCTCACCCGCGCCCGCCTGGGCCGTCGCCATGCCCGCCCGCGACGAACGGCCCGCCGTACCGGGTCGAGGCCGCCCTGCCCCGCCGCCCGCTGGACCACCTCGGCGACGGCCTGACCGCTCGTGCGCCCCGCTCCGAGCCGCCCGTGACGGTTCACCGCCCGCAGGGTGTGGGTAGGATAGGTGCGACCAGGGAACTGTCCCTCGCCGACGTCGATTTGTGGCGACATGGAATGGGCAGGTAACCGGAAGGGCGCGGACGGGGAGAACAGCCCGCCTGCGCCCCGCAGAACGTCGACTGATAACGTCGAAAACACGAAGCGGCGTCTGCACGCCCTCTACTTCACACTGAACGTCAGCGCGTACTTGCCGTTCGCCGTGCCCGCCGCTGTGTACGCGCCCACGCAGGCATGAGACGTATCGTCCTGGCCGCAGTTCACACCGCTCGGGGGCTGGCTCTGCCCGCCTGACACCGTCTCGGGCCTGAGCCAGACCGCGTGCCCGTCGCAGGCGACGTAATTTGCGCCGCCTTGGTGCTGGGGTGTGCTCCCTGTGTTTCCATCCAGCATCCTCCCATTCTTCGTCGCCCCGTTCAGTAGCCGTCCGCCGACGTTGCCTGTCGCATACTTAGGCCATCCGAAGACACTGCCCGTCAAGGGATACGTTCCATCACACAAAGTGCCGCCCTCGCCGTCGCCCTGTGCGCTTCCGTCCTCGCCTGCGTCTCCCACCACGGAGCCGTCCCCTGACTTAGGGGCACCGTTGATCTGCACCCCGCCATTGTCTATCTCAAACAGCAAGACCGTCCTGGAAGGAGCCGTCAGCGTCCCCAGGCCGTACCCCTCGGCGTGTTGCACAAACTTCTCGCCCACAACCTCAGGAGAATGTTGCCCCAAGTTAGAACTGAGGCCGAACCCGACGGGGAAATTGTTTGGAAGGAGTTGGGGAAAAACGGCGTCGGGACATTGATAGACGGCGGCACTTTTGAGGTAAGGGTAAGTCTGACTGACCCACCGCTCACCTGCTACTACGAAGCCGTTTGGAAACTGTTCCCCGCTGTCGGCCACATACTGCATCATCGCGATGCCCAGTTGCCGCTCATTGGACAAGCAAGCCGTCCGACGGCCCCGTTCGCGGACGCTCACGAAGACCGGGAAGAGAATGGCGGCGATTACGCTGATGATGCCGATAACGCCGAGAAGTTCGATCAGGGTGAAGCCTAATCTTCGCGCCGTCTGTTTTGCCGCAGCGTGGTTCTTCATGTTGTTCTCTGTCATCCCCCTAATCTGACTAACGGAACAACAGAGGAAACAGGTTCGCCGCCTGGCCGCAAGTTCGGCGGCCAGAAAGGGCTGAGCGAACCCAATCACGTAGTCACCCCGTTGTATACCATAGACGCAACGGAAGAAACCGATCTTAATACTGTCCGCGGGCAGGAGGCTTATACTGATGTGTTTTCTCCTCCAAACACTCCTTCTCGTGGGGGCCTCGGCCATCGTCTTTTTGGTGGCAGGCGTGGCGCACCTCCCCCTCTGGCTGGGCGCAGTCGGGGCCTTCGCCCTCCTCGCGGCGGCCTGGTTCGCCTACCTAGTCTACCAAACCAAAAACCCAGAGTGGTGGCCGCCGTGGGACGAGGGCCTGCCGAAAGAAATGCGGATGCTCAACGTGTTCGTCCCAGTGGCGATGATACTGGTGCTTGGGCTGATTGTCGTGCCCGTCTTCCAGAAGGCACGCCAGAAGGCCACTGAAAGGCGGCTACGGACGGAGCAGAAACACAGATCGCAGCGGTCGTCAGATGCGCTCAAGACGGAACTTCTCGATCTCGGCCTGCAGTTCAGCGTCATCAGATGAGGCATATGCCCGTGGCAAGATGGACCGCAGAATGCCTTTCTCCGGGTAATGAGTGTCCCAGTAGGACTGCGGCAACCCCATCAAGGCCACGAGCAATTCGCCTTCCCAATAATCGC
>JAYTRQ010000222.1:0-6178 GCA_043746125.1 Armatimonadota bacterium
AAATCCGGGCGCTCTTAGTGCCGCGAAGCGGTACTTCTTGGCTGAGAGCCGGTTAGCCGTGCCATTCATGGCATGGACGCTGAATTATGCAACAACGCCGCTGAAAACTGCTCGCTCGGGGAGCGTCCTTCGGACGGCGGAGAAGACCTTGCGACCCTGCCTCCTGTCGGCTCCTCCACCCGGAGGGTGCCTCGCCTAGCGAGCCGTTTTCAACTACTCGCTCCGGCTCGCTCCGGCTATGCGTAACGTCAGTTACTCAGGCTTCAACGGCACACTGCCTGGCTCTTCCGAAATCGTCGTGCGGACGCCTGAGCAGGCGGCGCTGCTCAACCGATACGTGGTGAGGTAAATTACGCAAGAAGAAGACTGCCCGGCGCTGATTTTGGAGAGGCTTAGTCAAGGATTCCCGGGTCGTACCGGGTGCCTGACCGAAAGAAACGTTCTGTTTGTCCGAGACGCCGCCGTGGAATATGAGGGCGATAAACGCTGTGTCCCTCAGGAGCAAACAGTCCCGTTTGAGCGCTTCTCACAAGCCTCTGCCCGGCCTCTGGAAGGTGGACCAAGTTGGCTTCATGCCAACGCGATTCCTTTGGGCAGGGACCAATTTCTCGTGACGGTCACTGCGGGTCGGAAGATCGGCAGCCCGCACCCAGCATCAACGTCAGATTCGAACCGGAGAAGCTGGCGGAAATCATTTTGACGAAGACACTTGTTACGGCAGAATAAGGAGACAGACACACATGGCGGACGTGGACTTGAAAGAACTCGCGGCACAGCTTCGCGTGGACAGCATCCGGTGTACGACGGCGGCCGGCTCGGGACACCCGACGTCGTCCATGTCGGCGGCGGACCTGATGGCGGTACTGCTCGGCAAGTACCTCAAATACGACTGGGCGAACCCGAAATCTCCCACCAACGATCACCTCATCTTCAGCAAGGGCCATGCCTGCCCCGTGCTGTATTCCATGTTTAAAGCGGCCGGCGGCATCTCCGACGAGGAACTGCTGACCCTCCGCAAGTTCGGCAGCCGCCTGGAAGGCCACCCGAACCCGCACGTCACGCCCTACACCGATGTCGCTACCGGCTCTCTTGGTCAGGGTCTGCCCATCGGCGTCGGCCTCGCGCTGGACGGCAAGTACCTGGACAAATTGCCCTTCAAAGTCTGGGTTGTCCTGGGCGACTCCGAAGTGGCCGAAGGATCCATCTGGGAAGCCGTGGATAAGGCCAGCCATTACAAGCTGAATAACCTGATCGCCATTCTGGACATGAACCGCCTGGGCCAGCGCGGCGAGACCGATCTGGGCTGGAACAGCGCCGTCTATGCCGCCCGCGCCGCCGCCTTCGGCGCACACACGATTGAGATTGACGGGCACGATTTAGCCGCCATCGACGCTGCCTATGCTGAGGCCATCGCCGTCACGGACAAGCCGGTCTGGATCATCGCCAAGACCGAAAAGGGCCACGGCGTCTCGTTCACCGCCAACAAAGAAGGCTGGCATGGCAAGGCGATGAACGCCGAACAGGCTGCCGATGCCATCAAAGAACTGGGTGGCGAGCGTCACATCGTCGTGCCGACACTCAAGCCTGCTGAGGGACAGCCCGCAACGCCCGCCGCGACGCAGCCTCTGCGGCTGCCCATCTACGCCCTGGGCACGAAAGAAGCGACCCGTAAGGCCTACGGCGACGCGCTGACGGCCCTAGGGGGCTTCCGCTCCGACATCGTCGCTCTGGACGGCGAGGTCTCCAATTCCACCCACGCCGACGAGTTTAACCACGCCTTCCCAGACCGCTTCTTTGAGATGTACATCGCCGAGCAGCAGCTCGTCTCCGCTGCCGTTGGAATGAGCGTCCGGGGCAAGCGTGCCTTCGTCTCCACGTTCGCGGCCTTCTTCAGCCGGGCCTTCGACCAGATCCGCATGGCGTCCATCTCCAACGCCACGATCAGCCTGAGCGGGTCCCATGCAGGGGTGAGCATCGGCGAGGATGGGCCGTCCCAGATGGCCCTGGAAGACCTGGCGATGATGCGGGCCGTCTTCGGCAGCACGGTTCTCTACCCGAGCGACCCGAACCAGACCGCCCATCTCCTCCATCTGATGGCCGATCTGCCCGGCATCTCCTACATCCGCACCACACGCGAAAAGACGCCGATCCTCTACGGCCCTGACGAGACCTACGAGATCGGCGGCTCCAAGCTGGTCCACCACTCGGACGGCGACCAGGTCGCCATCGTCGCCGCTGGCATCACGCTCCACGAAGCCAACAAGGCCTACGACCAGCTCAAGGCCGAGGGCATCACCGTCCGTCTCATAGACGCCTACTCGGTCAAGCCGATTGACAAAGAGACCCTGCATCGGGCCGCCCAGGACACCGGTGGCAAGCTGGTCGTCGTGGAAGACCACTGGTTTGAGGGTGGCATCGGCGACGCCGTCCTGGACGCCTTCGTCGGCGTCGGCGATCACGCCCCGACCGTGGTAAAGCTGGCCGTCGGTCATATGCCCGGCTCGGGCAAGCCCGCCGAGCTGATGCACGCCGCCAAGATAGACGCCGACGCCATCGTCAGCGCCGTCAAATCTCTGCTGTAATGGCTCAGGCCGGGGCGCTTAAGCGCCCCGGCCCCTCCAGCCGAAGAGTCTTATGACCGTATCTCGCTTTTCAGTCGTTCTTGTCGCTCTCTTTGCCCTCTTCCTGTGCCGGGTTGCCCGGCCGGATGCCTTGCCGCCCCCCGTCGCGCCCCAGTGCTTCGGGGTCAACATCCACTTCACCGGGGCGCCCGCCCGTGACCTGGATGGCCTCGCGGCTGTCGGATTCGGCTGGGTGAGGATGGATTTTGTCTGGAGCGCCGTCGAGCAGACCAAAGGCCAGTACGACTTTACGGCCTACGATACGCTCTTCGACGGCCTGACGGCCAGGCACATCCGGCCGCTGTTCATCCTGGACTACGGCAACGACCTGTATCAGACCGGTTCGCCCCGCTCCCCCGAGGCGCGAGCCGCTTTCGCCCGGTTCGCCGCCGCTGCCGTGACTCATTACAAGGGCAAGCCGATCCTGTGGGAGATCTGGAACGAGCCGAACATCGGCTTTTGGAAGCCGGTCCCTAACGCCGCCGAGTATGGGGCGCTGGCGCTGGAAACGGCGCGGGCCATCAAAGCCGCCGATCCGAATGCGACCGTGCTGGCCCCCGGATCGTCCGGCATTCCTTTAGACTTCTTGGAAACCGTTTTCAAGACCGGCCTTCTGCGCTACATAGATGCCGTCTCCTTGCACCCTTACCGGGAGGGGATGCCCGAAAGCGCCGCGAGCGATTTCGCGGCCGTACGCGCCCTCGTCCGCCGCTACGCCCCGCAAGGACGCCGCATTCCCTTGGTGTCGTCCGAGTGGGGCTACTCGACGGTGAACGTCTCCGAGGCGACTCAGGCCCAATATTTAACACGCCAATGGCTGTCTAATCTGTCCGAAGGCGTCCGCCTGAGCATCTGGTACGATTGGCACGAGGATGGGACGGACCCGAAGGACCCGGAAGCCCACTTCGGCACAGTGCGTCCCGATTACACGCCCAAGCCCGCCTTCCTGGCTGCCCAGTCGCTGACGCAGTCGCTGAAGGGCTACCGTTTCGTCAAGCGCCTGCCGCTCGCATCCGGCGCGGATTACGCCTTGCTGTTCGCCCGTGGGCCGTTAATCAAGCTGGCCGCCTGGACGACTGGGCCGGACCACGAAACCCGCTTGCCGGGCGGACGTACTCAGCCCTTAACGGGAAGCCCACAGTACGCCGACGTCAGCAACGACGCTGCCCTCCGCACCGCCGCGTCCTGGTCCGCCATGCTCAGTGACACGTCCTGCGCAGCGGGCCAGCCGCTGAGTCTCGCCCTAACCTATCAGAACTCAGACACGCATCCTCACCGCGCCTTGATGCGAGTGACGGTGACGACGCCGGATGGACCGCGCCCGCCGATGAGCAGCCACGAGGCCACAGCCACCGCCGGGGCTGCCCGGCATTGGACAGTGCCCGTCGCTGGTTTGGCCCATATCCCTGTCATCGTGCGCGTTGGCCTGACGCTGGACAGCATCAGGCAGCCGTACGAGCAGCAGTTCACAGTCACGCCCACCGACCCCATTCTACTGTCCGTCGCGCCGCTGTCGCAGGGCCGGCTTCAGGTAGGGCTGGAGAACCCGGCTGGAACCGCTTTCAAGGGCAGCCTGACTGTCCAGAGTTCTAGACCCATAAAGACCATGCCGGTCCGTTTCGAGGCGGGCTGGACATCCTCCGTCCTGACCCTCCCCGCGCCGGCGGCCGACCTAGTCCTGCGCGATTGCGCCGGGCTTCTGATGACGCGGCTGCCGATCCCGCGCTACCTGCCGTATCCTATTCTCCTGGATTCCGTTCAAGCCTACCTTGACGGCGACCTTAAACTCGCGTCAAAGGCACAGGCCACAGCCGTGACCGCCCCCGGCACGGAACTCGGGCCGAAGGTGCCTGCGCTCAACGTCACCTACGATTTCGCGCTGGGCTGGTCGTTCGTGCGGGCGTCTCCCTCGGATCATCCTGCGCTCCCCGGCCGCCCGACCGCCCTTGGCATCTGGATTTACGGCGATGGCAGTGGCAACCTTGTCCGAGCGCGTCTTCAGGATGCGACTGGGCAGACGTTCCAGCCGAACGGGCCGGACATGACCTGGACAGGCTGGCGCTTCGTGACCTTCTCGCTTCCGAAACCGGGCAAATCCGCCTCCGTCGGACACTGGGGCGGGGCCAATGATGGGGTTACGCATTATCCAGTATCTGTAGACACGCTGTTCCTGCTGGATTCGCAGGCCGATGCACCGCGCCATAAAGGGCAGGTGTCGCTTGCTCTTCCGACCCTCGTCTACGCCGGGGAGCCGCAGCCCTGACCGAACCGCGCGACAAGTTGGGTAGAATGGAGCAAACCCGGCGGCTCCGGTGTTATATGTGTAGGAACGATGAGGTCAAAAGTTATGATGCAACGCCATTCGCCCACCTATAACATCCCTTTGCAACTGCGGCCCAAAGCACAGGCCGCTGTGCGCTCCCGCGCCGGGCTTTGGAAGTGCGTCCGCCGCGATCCGCGCTTTCTCAGCCGCTCGACGGAGGCCCTAGAGCACCTGGCGCATCGTCTGCATGGACAGACCGGGGGGGCACGCCTGCGCTGGGAGCAGGCGCAGGACCTGAACCTGGCAGACCTCGCCGCCGCCGACCAGTGGTGGAAGCAGCAGTGGCTCCAAGACGGCGACGGCGCGGACGTCCTCTGAATCAACCTCAGAGTGTTTTGACGAAGGCCAGTACCTTCGCTGTGTGGTCCTCCACTTTCACGCGCGGGTAGATCTTCGCCAGGGTGCCGTCGCGGGCAATCACGAACGTGCTCCGCTCGATCCCCCAGTATGTCTTGCCGTAGTTGGTCCTCTCTTTCCAGGCCCCATACGCTTCGGCCACGATGTGGTCCGGGTCGGCCAGGAGAGGGAAGGGGAGGGCGTACTTCTCTGCGAACTTCCGATGCGAGTTGGTGTCGTCCGGGCTGATGCCTAGAATGGCGCTTTCAGCCGCCTCGAAGTCCGGCAGCATGTCCCGGAAACTGCACGATTCGGCCGTGCATCCGGGCGTGTCGTCCTTCGGATAGAAGTACAGGACGACGGACGATTTGCCCTGATAGTCGGACAAAGCCATCTCAGTCTCACCCTCTCGGGTGACGGCGGACAGGCGGAAGTCAGGCGCAGGGGCGCCCACGGTCGGTTCAGGCATGAACTTCTCCTTCAGGAACGAATTGACGGGTGTTGCCGTCTGAGACGGGTATACTTGTTGTTCAAGCCGCCTTCGGCGGGAAAGGCTCTACGAATGCAAATGACACGACATACCCTGCGCCTGGGCGCACTCGGCCTGTTGCTGTTCCCACTCCTCGCCGGCTGCGGCGGTGGGGGAGGCGGCAACGGCAACTCGGGCACGACTGGGACCACCGGCACCACCGGCACCACCGGCACAACCGGGACGACCGGGACCAACAGCGGCAACCAGAACCCCGTCACGGCGTCCGGCACTCTGCCGAATGGGCTGACGGGCACGCTGACTGAGAATGCCAACACCGTCTCCGTCGGCGGCACGGTCACTTATACGCTGACCCTGGCAAACAATACGGCAGGGGCTATCACCATTTCGGCTCCGAGCGCGACCCTG
>JAYTRQ010000223.1:0-1913 GCA_043746125.1 Armatimonadota bacterium
CAAGTTCGATCCGTCCCAGCTCCCGATTATGACCTATGCAGTCAGCGGCGAACCCAACTCGGTGAAGCTGCGGACCGAATTGGACAACGATATCACGCCAATCATTGAGTCGGCAAACGGCGTCGCTTCGGCCATCGTCACCGGGGGCAACGACCGCGCCATCCTCGTGAATGCCGATCCGAGCAAGCTGCTGGCCTATCACGTCTCCCTGAACCAGATTAGCCAGCGCATCGCGCAGGAGAACCAGGATCAGCCGGCCGGAATCGGGCGGCAGAGTAAGACCGAGTACACCATCCGTGCTCTGGGCTGGTTCAAAAGCCCCGCCGAGATCGCCCGCGTGCCGCTCTCGTCCACAAACGGCCGTATCGTGACCATCGGGGACGTCGCCACCGTGGAAGACTCGGAGCAGGAGCCGCGCTTGTTCACGCGCCTGAACGGGCAGCCCGCCGCAGGCATCATCATCAGCAAGCAGAGCGGGTCCAACACGATTGACACGGCCAAGGCCGTGACTGCGAAGGTCGCTGAAATCGCGAAGCGTTACCCCAAACTGCACTTTCAACTGGCCTACGACCAGTCGCAGTATATCTCGAATTCGCTCACCGACCTCAAAGTCAACGCCGCCGTAGGCGGCATTCTGGCCGTGCTGATCCTGCTGTTCTTCCTGCGGAACGTCCGCAGCACCCTTGTCGTTGCGCTGTCCATTCCTATCTCTATCGTCTCAACGTTCGCCCTGCTGTACATGTGCGGGTTCACGCTGAACACGATGAGCCTAGGCGGGCTGGCGCTGGCAACGGGGTTGATCGCTGACGATGCCGTCGTCGTGCTGGAAAACATTTACCGGCACTTCGACCGGGACAAGATGCGCCCGGCCGAGGCGGCGATTGCCGGCGCAAACGAGATTTTCTCCGCCGTAGTCGCCTCCACAATCACCATCATCGTCGTCTTCCTGCCCTTGATGCTGATTAAAGGCCAGGCCGGACAGATGTTCACGCAGTTCGCCCTCGTGGTGATCTTCTCGATTTTAGTCTCCCTGCTGGACGCGACCACGGTCGTACCTATGCTGGCCTCGCGCCTGATCAAAGAACGGAAGCCGGGTGAGGCCTCTTCGGACGCCGAGGGCGGCAGCAGCAAGGGCCTGTTCGGCGTCTTCGGGCGCTGGTTCACCGCCCTGGATCACTCCTACCGGAACGGCCTGGGCTGGGCGATCCGTCACCGCGCCCTGGTCGTCTCGCTGGCTTTGGGTGTGACGGCTTTGAGCTTTCTGCTGCTGCCGCAGATCGGCTCCGAACTGCTGCCGCAGACCGACAGTGGTAACCTGCAAGTCAATGTCAAGCTCGCACCCGGCACGCCCTTGGGGGAGACGGATGGCTTGATCCGGCAGATCGAGCAGATTGTGCTTTCCAACCCCAACGTAGACACCATCTTCTCCTCCGCAGGATCCGGCCTGAGCCTGCGCGGGACCAGTGCGGCCCTGAACGGCAACCAGGGGGCGCTCCAAATCCGGCTGAAGGACAAGCGCACTGAGTCTACCCAGCAGATCGTGGATGAGCTGCACAAGCAGCTCGGCCGCGTGCCGGGGGGGCGAATCAGCGTGTCCAGCGTGGATGTCGTCTCGCGCATCCTGAGCGGCGGGGATGCCAACGTGGAGATGGACATCTACGGCCCGGACCTGAAGACGCTGGCGAAATTGGGGGCGCAGGCCACGGCCAAGATGAAAGGGGTGCCCGGCCTGACCAACGTGGACGTCAACTGGCAGGACGCTTCGCCGGAGATCCAGTGGAGCATTGACCGGGACAAGGCCATCGGCCAGGGGGTGACGTTCCAGGACGTCGCAGGCACGATCAACGCGGCGACGAATGGGAACACGGCGAGCTACTATCAAGAAGGCGGCTATCAGTACGCCATCGTAGTCC
>JAYTRQ010000224.1:0-6162 GCA_043746125.1 Armatimonadota bacterium
AAGTGTGCCGGGGCAGGCAGGTCCTTCGGGTTGCCTTCGGGAGCGCCCGCGTCGGCCCACTTCGCAAGCATCGCGATCTCAGTGCTCGACAGCCGACGCGCGTCCTGGAAGTCGCCTGCGCCGGGATCGGCCTTCCAAGGCGGCATCTGCCGGTTCCCCGTGTAGCGCTTGATGTCCTGCCGCCAGGCCGCCGCCTGGGCGTAGTTCGTCAGCGCCATCGGCCCGATTTCACCCGCCCGGTGGCAGGTCTGGCACTGCCGCTGCAAGATCGGCGCGACATCATGGGCGTAGGTGATCTGGCTGGACGCGACCTGGGCGGCGGGCCGGCGGATAACGCACCCGAAGGCGACGGTCCGGGCACGCGGCACGACCCGCCCAGCGAGAATGGCCTCAAGCGCAACCCGCAAATCCTGGTGGCGCACCTGTGACGTGTCCGCGCTGTCGTCCACGCGCCCCTGATAGATGACGGCCCCCTGCGGGCCGACGACAAACGCCTGCGGCGTCATCGTCGCCCCATACTTCGCCGCCAGACTCGCATCGGCGTCCCGCACGGCGGGGAAGGCCAGACTCCGGCTCCTGGCGAAGGCCGCGACCTCCGCCTGCCCCTCCTGCATATTGGAGAAGACCCCAACGATCCGCACGCCCCGCTTGGCATACTGCCGGGCCAAAGCGTTCAGGCGCGGGGCATAGACTTTGGAGACAGGGCATTGGGTGGACAGGAAGACCAGCACCGTCGCCTTGTGCGCGGCGATACTTTGGGTGTCAAAGCCCCCCCCTGCCACGCCGGGCGCAAGCGTCGCCGCTTGGACGGTGGCGGGCTTGGGTGCGCCGCCCGTGAGCAGGAGAGTCGAGCCTGCCAGCACGGCGGCCGGGGCAAGGAAAGCGGCGAGGCGGGCCGTTTTGTTTAAAATAGGTGTCTTCATAAGCAGGTTGATTTGTAGTAGCGTCTAATGTTTCAGCGAACGTGCGAGGGGATGAATCCCTCTCGCTCAATCAGCGTCCTTCGGACGAGGCTTGCACCTAATTATGGTCATTCCCCGCCCAGAGGGCGCTCATTCAGCGAGAGGGATTTATCCCCTCGCGCGTCATGCCTCTGCTCACGGCTCGGGTACTTGGCGAAGACCCACACTGCAATTGCCAGCAACACCACCCCGGCGGGGACGCCAATCACGGACAAAAGCCTTCGGGGAAGAAAATCCAACAGACATCCGGTAGCCAAACTGAGTGTGAACCAGAACAGGTGGCTCCTCCATTGGTCCAGGAAAGGCTTATGCATCAGCCTGTTCGCAATGCCCATCGAGCCTGTGAACGCAACAGCCAGAAGCAGGTACGTCATTCCATAAGCGATGATATGCAGAATAATCGTTTTCATGCTCAAAGCCGAGGGGAACTGCACCAATGAAATCCCGCCCGCAGCTTGCTGCGGGGTATCAGAAAGATTGCGCCGGCAAGCCGCCGCTAGGGAATGGCCGCTTAGAGGACCATTAAGATCAAATGATGAGATTCATCTTGATATTGTCTCCGCTTGCGGCGATCCTGCCGTAGCACAGTTCGTCAGGCATCTTACGTCAACTCTCGCTGAGTCAGCGTCCTTTGGACGGGGCTTTTGGGTAACTGTCGCGTTCCCGCTCGTCCGAAGGACGCCCATTTAGCGAGAGGGATTTATCCCCTCGCGCGGCACACTTCACATATCAAATTCTTGAGTGTATGGCTCTGTCTTATAAGAGATGAGCTTGCCACGTTTGTTAAACTGGAAGTCCAGCATCACGCCCCGGTGTGTTGGCAGCGGGTCATAAGTGTATCCAACTCGGTCCACCGCCCAACAGGTTGAACCAGATTGGCTGACGTCCCCACCACCAAGCGGAAGGCCATTGCGAGTCAAGTAGGTAGAGACTAATGTTTTATTGGTCCCTATCAGATTGGCCTGTGCAAGCTTGGCCTGCCAAGAATCGGCCACATACGCAGTGCGCCTTCGGGTGTACGTGTTGTTGCCGACAACGGCGGCTACAAGCACAAAAGGGGCAAGGACCACGGAGCAGATAAGATACCAGTAGGGCTTGTTCATAGTTTGGCTCCTTATGACACTAGTTCTACGTTGGCACATGGGCCAGTGTTCCACAAACATCATAGCCTATGTCGCCGTTCCCCGTCAAGCCCGAGGGACGCACTCGTTTTCGTTGACAACGTTCCGCCCCCTGTGGTACACTAATCGCCAACGAAGTTGAGTTTCCCCCGCGCAAGCTCTGCCTACGATTTCAAGTCTCACGTCATTTAATGTCAAGCACACAGGAGTAGCCCTACCATTATGCAGGTCACCAAAGAGGCGATGGACCCGTGCCAAATCGCCCTCACCATCGAGGTCGAGACGGATAAGGTCGTGGTCGCCGTGGACCGCGCCTACCGCGAGTATTCCAAGTACGTCAGCGTCCCCGGCTTCCGCAAGGGCAAGGCGCCCCTCTCGTTCGTCAAGCAGCGCGTGCCCGAGGCCGACGTCCGGCAGCGAGCCGCAGAAATTCTTGTGGAACCAGCCTATGCCGAGGCGCTCAAGCAGGAAGACGTCACGCCATTCGCCCAGCCCAAGCTGGAACTGGTTCAGCTTGAGTTCGTCGACAAGCCCTTCATCTTCAAGGCCATCGTGCCCATCGCGCCCGAAGTCGAGTTAGGGGCCTACACAGGCCTGACTGTGGAGCGGCCCAAGTACGAACTGACGGACGAGAACGTCGAGACCCAGCTTCAGAAGATGCGGGAGCGGGCGGCGGACTTCCCGGTCGTGGAGCGGCCCATCCAGCACGGTGATTTGATCGTCGCCGACCTGGCCGCCCTGGTGGACGTCCGGCCCGAGGCGGCCGAGGCGCGGCCCACAATGATCGAGATCGGCGCGGACAACCTACCCGGCTTCGACGAGCAGTTGATTGGGATGAGCGCGGGCGAGGAGAAGACCTTCACGCTCACCTACCCCGAGGACTACCCGGATGAGGAGCTGGCAGGCGAGGAAGCGGAGTTCCGAGCCAAAATCAACGAGATTCACGAGAAGCAGATCCCGGAACTGAACGACGATCTAGCGAAGAGGCTGTCTAATGACAAGTTCGAGACACTAGACGCCCTGCGCGGCGAGCTGAAAGCGGACATGGAGAAGTCGCTGGTAGCGTCGGCGGAGAGCCAGACCGAGAGCAAGCTGATTGACCAGATTCTGGAAGCCTCGACGATCAAATTCCCATCTGTCCTGGTGGACTCGGAGGTGGAAGACGACGTCAAAGAGTTGCTGGCCCGGTTGGAACAGCAGACGGTGACCATTGACGAGTATCTGGGGCGAATCGGCAAGACGCGGGAGCAATTGCTCGCGGAGTTGCAGGACGCGGCCCGCAAGCGCATCCAGATCGGCCTGCTACTGGGCAAAATCGCCGAGACAGAGAAACTGGCCCTGACCGACGCCGACCTGGACGCGGCCCTGGTCGAGCGGGCGACGGAGGAGCGGACGACACCGACGGCGGTCCGCGCGATGCTGACGGCGAACGGCGGCTTAGAGGGCCTGCGAAACCGGGCACAGGCCAAAAAAGTCCTGGACTTTTTGCGGTCATCGGCCATAATCCAGGATAAGGTCGTCACCGCCGACAGTGCAGCCGAAGCCGAGGATGACGCGGGCATGGAAGCCAGCGACGTGATAGAAGCCGGCAACGTAATAGAAGGTGGTACTGAATGACCTGGATACCGACAGTCGTGGAGCAAAGCCCGCGCGGCGAACGGGCATATGACCTGTGGTCGCGGCTGATGAAGGACCGCATCGTCTTCATCGGCGACCAGATCTACTCGGGAATGGCGAACATCATCGTCGCCCAGTTCCTGTTTCTGGAGAAGGAAGACCCGGACAAGGACATCGAAGTCTACATCAACTCGCCCGGCGGCGACGTGATGGCGGGCCTAGCGATCTACGACACCATGCGGCACATCAAGCCGGACATCGCAACCACATGCGTCGGCATGGCCGCCAGCATGGGAGCGATCCTGCTCTCCGGCGGGACCAAAGGCAAGCGGTCCGCGCTGCCCAATTCGCGCATGATGATCCACCAAGGAAGCGGCGCCTATCAGGGGACGCCCAAGGACATGGAGATCTCCATGCGCTTGCACATGTCCTTCGTGGACCGGCTGACGTCCATTCTTGCCGAGAACTGCACCCGCGAGTATTCACAGGTGCAGCGGGACCTCGACCGGGACTACTGGATGACGTCCGAAGAGGGCGTGGCCTACGGCATCATAGACAACGTGCTGTCGCGGTAGCGGCGGCTGCCTTTCTCTCTAGGGCGGACCCCACGGTCCGCCCTTCTACTCATCCTTAGCGGGCGGATCACAAAGGACGGACATGGCTAGAATCGGCAACGAGCGCAATGACAGCCGCTGCCTACTCTGCGGCAAGGGCCGAGAGCAGGTCAAGAAACTGATTCTCGGCGTCCATGGCGGCGTCTGCCTGGACTGCGTGGACCTGTGCAACGAGATTGTCCGGGGGGACGTCAACCACGCAGAAGACTTCAACCCCGTCGGTTCTATCCCCAAGCCTAAAGAGATCTACCGCATCCTGTCTCAATACGTCGTTGGCCAGGAACAGGCCAAACGAACGCTGTCCGTCGCCGTCTACAACCACTTCAAGCGCATCAACGCCCCCGCCAGCGACGTCGAGCTGCAAAAGAGCAACATCCTCCTGCTCGGCCCAACCGGGAGCGGCAAGACTCTTCTCGCCCAGACGCTCGCAAAGATCCTCAACGTGCCGTTCGCCATCGCCGATGCGACGTCTCTGACCGAGGCGGGCTACGTGGGCGAGGATGTTGAGAACATCCTTCTTAAACTATTACAGGCGGCAGACAACGGCGAGAACATCCAGACCGTCATCAAGAACGCCCAGCGCGGCATCATCTACATTGACGAGATTGACAAGATCACACGCAAGTCGGAAAGCCCCAGCATCACGCGCGACGTGTCCGGCGAGGGCGTCCAGCAGGCGCTTCTCAAGATTTTAGAGGGCACCGTCGCTAACGTCCCGCCACAGGGGGGGCGCAAGCATCCTCAGCAGGAATACGTGCAGATCGACACAACCAACATACTGTTTATTTGCGGCGGCGCCTTTGAAGGCATTGAAGAAAACATCGAGCGGCGCATCAATCAGAAGTCTCTGGGCTTTCGGGCCAGCATCGAGAGCAAGCGAGACCGGCGGGCCGGCGACATGCTCGCTCACGTGCTGCCCGAGGATCTGCTGCGCTACGGCCTGATCCCCGAGTTCATCGGGCGGCTGCCGGTCGTGACGACCCTCCGCGCCCTGGACCACGAGGCTCTCGTTCAGATTTTGACCGCGCCAAAGAACGCCCTGGTGAAGCAATACGCCAAGTTCTTTGAGTTTGACGGCGTCCAGTTGAGCTTTACTGACGAGGCCCTGCACGCCATCGCCGACGAGGCCATCAAGCGCTCCACGGGGGCGCGCGCCCTGCGGACCATTATCGAAAAGGTGATGCAGGACATCATGTACGAGATTCCCTCACAGCGGGACGTCAACAAGGTCGTCATCAACGCTGAGACGGTCCGCCAGCACATCCTGCCGCACCTGGCCGTGGCTTCCGAACTCCGCGCAGCCTCCTAATTTAAAATCGGTTGACAGGGGCGGGGGCATCGTCTGCCCCCGCCCTTGCAATTTCACAAGGACACCCCACCCCCTCATGGCCCGTACCACTAACACCGCCCCGCGAACCCGCAAATCCACCCGGAAGTCATCGGCGGAAAAGGCGGCCCCGGCGTTCCCGCTCGAACTGCCTCTGCTGCCCATCCGCGACAACGTCCACTTCCCGCAGATTATCTTCCCTTTGTTTGTTGGACGCGAGAAATCCGTCCGCGCTCTGGATGAAGCGATGGCCGGCAGCCAGCACATCCTGCTCGCCGCACAGAAACAGGTCGCGACTGAAGACCCCGAGCCGGAAGACCTGCACGAGATCGGCATCGTCGCCGAGATCATCCAGATACTCAAAGTCCCAGACGGCACCGTCCGCGTGATGCTGGAAGGCAAGGAGCGGGTCCGAGTCGCCGAATGGCTTCAGACCGAGCCGTTTTACCAGGTGCGGGCCGAGCGCCTGCCTCTGATCGCCACTGAGGCCCTGGAAGCCGAGGCGCTGATGCGCTCGGTCG
>JAYTRQ010000225.1:0-6148 GCA_043746125.1 Armatimonadota bacterium
GAAGCCCTTCCCTCCGAGGGAAGGGACAGACCCGGAACGAATGTGAACGGGACAGGGATAGGATCCGACAGCGAGAGGATCCGACCAGACAGCGAGAGGACTGCCCTTTGCCTCACCTCACTCACCTTCTCCGTCGACCTAAACGCTGGCTGCGGCGCACCCGCTGGATGGCCGCGCGGACCCTCGAGGACTTCGGCCTGCGCGGGGCCACCGAGGGCGGCCCGGCCTGGCAGCGCGAGAACCCATTCCTCGTGAAAGCCTCGCGGACCGAGACGCGCCGGTTTTCCGTCGGGCTGCGGCTGCTGGTCGCCGTCCTGCTTCTCTCCGGCCTCCTCCTGGGGGGGCTGTGGTTGCAACGGGCCTACCCCCGCCCATTGAAGATTGTGCTGGCGATCGTCCTGGGCACCCCTTTTCCTACGGCCCTGTTTGTCGTCCTCTCGTTCGTCCATGTCATTCTGGTCACGAGTGCCCGGACCGCTCTGACCGTCTCGCTGGGCGAGGAGGCGCGGCGCGGTACGCTGCCGGACCTGCTGCTAACGCCCCTGCGCCGGGCCGAGATGTTGCTGGCGATGGGCGTCGGCCCGGCCCGGACGGCGTTTCTCGTCGCCCTGGCGGGCCTGCCCTTCTACGTCCTGCTGGTTGAGTTCGGCGGCCTGGCGTGGGGCGAAGTCGCTCTCCTGTACGTCCTGTTCGCGGTCCTCTCCTACGCTCCCCCGACCTACGCCCTCCCAACATCTCCTGTGGGGGAGGGGCCGACACTGGTGACCCAGCCGGTTCTTACGCAGCGGGCGCGGCGTCACCAGGCGTCAGGGGGCGGGCCGCTGTCCACGTCCTGGCTATTTCCGGTCTTGAGCCTATTCTTCTTTGGACGGTTCCTCAGCTCCTTTGGCCTGTTCACCGGCGGCTGGCTGGGACACCTGGGGGCCGCCCTGCACATTACCCTTGGCGTGGGCGGGCGCTTCCTCGTTCTGTTCGCCTGGCCGTACCTGGTCGTGCAGACTTGGAGCCGGCCGGTCCAACTCTTCCATGCCTCGCTGCCGCCCCTGGTGTTCGTTCTGCCCCTGATGGTCCTGAACTGGGCGGCTGGGGCGCTGTCGTCCGGAGCTGCTTTGTCGGTGGGGGACGAACGCGAGCTTCAATCCTCCCCCGCGTACTCGCGGGCGCAGACGATGGCCCGGTGGGTGGCGCGGGCGGCGGGTCTGGCCGCCCTGGGCCTGGTCTGGGTGCCGTGGGTGGAGTCGGGGGACGTGGCGGTGTTGGCGGGCGGCTCGCCGGGTCAGAGCAATTGGAACGCGGCGGGCCTAGCCCTCATCCTGGGGGCACTATGCCTGCCGAACGTCTGCCGCCGCGCCCTGGGGGCGGGTGCCGTCGGAGGCCTTACGCGGCTTCGGCCACCCGGCCTCGTATTACGAAGAACGCTCAAGCGAGTGGTCCGGCCTTTAGGGGTGGCCCTGGCGACGTTCTCCCTAACCTGCCTCCTGGGCGGCCTATCGCCGTTCGCGCCTGCCGTGTACCAGACCGTGGGCCGGCTTGCGCTCACGGCCCTGGCGACAGCGCTCTGGTCGGTCGGGCTGGCGCGTCTCCTCCCAGTGGCGAAGCGGCTTGGGGACAACCTCACGTTCTCGCAGTCCCCAACGGTGGTCCACTTCGCCATTCTTTACATCCTGCCCGTCGCCGTTCTGGCTGTGCCCGTTCCGGCCTTGTGGACGCTGGCCGCGCTCAGTCCCGCGTCGGCCTGGGTGCGCCTGTTACCCGGCGCGGCGGAGACCATCCAGCGGTTCCCGCTGTACCACCTGGGCCTCCTACCGCCGTTCCCCGTCTGCCTCGCGGGCGCGTGCCTTGTGGGGGCGGTGTTGATGGCGTGGAGACCCCTCCCGGCTCGTTCCTCGCCACCCTCCCCAAAGCGGAGAGGGGAAGAGGTTGGAACACTGGCGGGCGGTGTGCTGGGGACACCGGCAGGCGATGCACTGTCCGAACCTCCTCCCCCTCCTGTTTCGGGAGGGAGGCGACTTGTCGCGGGTGGGTTTCTTCCCGCCCCCGAACGCAACCAGACTCTGACGGCCTCGCTTCTGGCCTGGATCACCGCTCGTACCGACAACCCGCTGTTCACCTACGAGATACGGACGCGGACGCGCTCCGGAAAATGGGCCGACTGGCGTTTCATCGTGCCCGGCATCTTCCTCGGCGTCTGCGTGCTGGCGGCAGCCTACCCGGACGTCGTGCAGGGGATAGCACTCGTGGCGTCACCCTTCCACTTCTTTGGACCTACGTTCCCGCGGTTCGGAAGGCTGGGGATAGGGGGACCAGCCACCATTGGAAACGTCTGGCCAAACTTGGCCTCGCTTCTGCTGGTGATGCAGGTCTACGTCTTTGGCTTGCGCGGGCAGACGGTGGGGGAGACGCTGATCGCGCGGGATCGGCAGCGGGGCATCTGGGGGTTCATCCTGCTGACGCCCCTCTCCGCCCGGCAGATCTTCCGGGGTAAGGTCTTCGGGCAGACCTTTGGATTCGCCGCCGCCTGGGCCGTTCTGAGCGCGTGTGAACTGATCCTCTATGGACTGTCCGTACCCATTGTGGGGATGCGTCCGGCCCTGATCGCCTGGCTGTCTGGACAGGCATTCGTCGCCGCGCTGTTCCTGCTCGGTGTCGGCTTGGGTGCGGCCCTGGCGACGTTCCCGATCTTTATGAAGACGCTGCGTGGGGCGTCCACGCTGCTGTTCGTGGGGCTGGTGGGAGCCGGGTTGTGGCTGAACCTACAGCTGATGCCGCTAGAGCAGCAGAACACTTGGGGGCCGATGGTCGCCGCCGAGAACACGTGGGGACCGCTCGTCATGCGTCTGGCGGTGGGATGTGTGTACGCCCTCGTGCTGACCCTCCCGTTGTTCGCGTATGCGGAGTGGCGGGTGGGGAGGCTGCGAGGGAAGGACGTGGCGTTTGGGGATGGGGTGGAGGGGTAGCGGGAAGAGAATAGAGGCTTTTGCTTTTAGACCATGCGTTGACGGAACCATGCGTTGAAACTCCGGCCAAGAAGTACCGCTTCCAGACGGGCAGACCCGGAGGGCGAGGCACTGACGACCAACATTGTCCTATCCCCGCGAAGCGCGGGATTCTCGGCGTCTCCGCCGGTTAGCCGTGCGTTTCAACGCACGGTTCCGTCCACGCACGGTTCCGTCCACGCATGGTTCCGTCCACGCACGGCTCCATCAACGCATGGTTCCGTCCACGCATGGTTCCGTCAACGCATGGCTCGTTCCTCTCCTCCTAGACCGTCACCGCCTGCCCCACCTCCGCCGACTCCCGCGCCGCCAGCGCGACCCGCAGGCTCGCCGCCCCATCCTCCGCCGTCACCAACAGCCGATGCGCTGGGTCACGAATAGTGGCTGCGAGATCGGCCAGGGCGTCCTGTACGGCCTTGCGGTAGACCGGCGTCGGGTCGCCCAGGCGCGCGTAGGCGCGGGCGCGATGCGTCACGAAATACGTCCGCCCATGTCCCCGAATCATGCGGCCCGGCGTGTGGAAATCTGGATCGTCCGAGGCTTCCATCGGCAGGATCGTCCCCAGCCCGGCCAGCCCCGCGTCATCCACCACGGCGTTCAACTCCAGGCTCGTCGGTATCCAGCCGTGCAGCGTGACGTGTCCGCGCTCAAACGCGAAGTGCGCCGTCTGCCTCTCCAAAGCCCCCGGTCGGTTGAAGGCGTGGTAGAACGAGGCGTCCACGCCGCTCGCATACGTCACCAGCGCCTGCACCCGGTCCTCTTTGCCCGTGCCATCGTTGCGCGTCCATGTCCGGCCCAGAACGCTCTGGGCGGGTGTGCCGACGACGGCCCCGACGATGTCAAAGAAGTGGACGCCATGTTCCACAAAGATGCCGCCCGACGCGACCGGGTCCCAGAACCAGTGGTCGTCTTGCAGGCCCTCGTCCGAGGCGTAGTTCTCAAAACCCACGTGGGTCAGCCCGCCAAGCCAGCCGGAGCGGGCGATGGTCTGCACGGCCTGATAGAGCGGGTTGTAGCGCATCACGAAGTTGATGCCCGCGACACGGTCCGCCTCCCGCGCGGCCTGGAGAATGGCCTGCGCGTCGGCGTCCGTCGTCGCCAGTGGCTTCTCCACGAAGACATGCTTGCCCGCCCTCAGTGCGGCCAAGGCCATTTCGGCGTGCTTGTCCGGGGGCGTGACGATGTGTACCATCTCAATGGTTGGGTCTTGCAGCATCTCGCGCCAGTCGGTGTAAGCGCGCGGAACGCCGTACTCGGCGGCGAGAGCCGTGAGATTAGCGGCGTCTCGCCCGGCGAAGGCGACGACGCGGGCGAGTCCTGCCTCGTGGTAGGCCCCGGTGCAGAATGCGCCGAAGCCGCGTGGGCCGATGACACCGATGCGGAGAGGGTTGCTGGGTGGGAAAGAGATCACGCGGAGGGTTTACCCGGTCGAGTGGGGGTGTAAACGGGACACTGACTGACGGCATGGGAGCCAAGGCGGGTGCGTCTCGTGAGGCGACATGCTTCTCTGCTGCTGTATCAATCCGCTGACAAGATGACGTTAACGAAGTTTAGCTAGTCTGGAGCTTGCCATCTACGCTCAGCTCTGGATAACCTTCCTCGCTCAATTTCCACCGCCAGCCATTTGCCGTTTTAATCCAAGTGTCGCGCTTCCGCACGACTTGAGCCAGAGAGTGATACTTTCCCTTCGCCCCGTACTTGCCCGTGACATCAAGTTCTTGATAAGATAGCTGTCGGTGGCTTCGCACGATAGCCACATCGCCCTGAAGAATGATTTTGTCTATTTGCCAAAACAGTTTTCCTCTTGGGGGTGTGACACTGGCCCTGCCTGCCACCACGTCCTGAGTTACTTGGAGTTGCTCGGCACGAGAATGTCTCTTGCCTGTCTCGTCTATAGATGACCAATCGGACGTTGTTTGATCCTGGAGGAATCGGAGAGCATTTTCTTCATCAGGCTCCTGTGAAACGCGGAAGAGCCGTGCATAAGTGGTTTTTAACTCTGCTTGGGCAGGATTAGCGGCAGTTGGCTTGGCTAAAAGCATCCTGGGGGAACCCAGGATAGAATAGGACAGTGCGACAAGGATCACCCCATGAAAAACTCGCATTAGTCTGCTCCTTTATGAGAGAAACGTCGTGGCAGACGACACCGACCGACTCGCCCGCCGGCGTCGTTTCTGTCACCGTGTCAGAGAATCACTGCGTCAGCCCGACGCCGGGCGGGACCGTGGCGGATGGCTCGGTGCGGCTGATGTTCTGCACCGCCCGGAAGGCGTCGTCGCTGCCGGGGTCTATCTTGGTCACGCGCTGCCAGTAGAGACGGGCCTGGGCAACTTGGCCGGAACTGGCCGCGCCCTGTGCCAAGTCCATTAGGTGCTGGACGGCGTTCATCTGGGCCTCCCGGCCCGCGATGCTGGTCGGGTCGGCTTCCGCCGACTTCTGCCAGGCGTCCAGGGCATCCGGCGTCTTCCCCTGCTGCCACAGGACGTTTCCCAGGTCGTTCGCCGCAGCGGCGTTGTGGGCGTTCAGGTCCAGAGCCGCCTGGTATGCGGCCTGGGCGTCGCGCAGGTTGTTGGCGCTGACGGCCGCCTGGCCCTTCTCCGTGAAGGCTTCAGACTGGCCGTCGCGGGCAGTGATCGCCTCTTTCGAGTCCGGGGGGGCCAGAGCGCCCGCCGCGGCGTAGGTATTGGCGGCGGCCTGGTAGTCACCCTGATGCAAGGCCTCTTCGGCCTTAGCCGTGAGCCGCCCCGCCTCCACGCGGCGGGTGTGGGCACGCAGCGACGAGATGACGGTGCTGATGCCCCAGGCGATGAGCAGGAGCAGGGCGATCAGTCCGAGGATCGGCAGGGCCGCGTTCAGCGTCCGCTCCATGCTGCCGCTCAGGCGGCGCGGGCGGCGCACCGGCGGTGCCCCCGCCGTGCCGGAGGCGGTCACCGGAGTCATCACCTGCGTCTGGGGTATGTCGGCCGGGAGCGGCGAGGTGAGGGCGGGCATCCCGGAGATCTCGGGCGGCACGGTGCCCGTGTTCAGGGTCAGTGGCGGGCCGGGGGCGAACGTCAGCGGCGGCGGCTTGCTCAAATGGGCGGCCTGGGCCTGGCCGCCAGGCGGAGACGTCAGTGCAAACTTTTCGGCCCGCAGATCGGCGGCCATCGCCG
>JAYTRQ010000226.1:0-1905 GCA_043746125.1 Armatimonadota bacterium
TGCCGGTCACACACGGTTTTTCATGCTGCTTACTGTGGTTACTAGGCAAAAATCCCAACAGGTCTGCTCAAATCGCCGCTTTTTTCCCTTCCATTCGTCTCTGATACGTGCCACAATAAATGCGGAGAATGGATTGAAGAAAACCAAAGACATACGTACGCGGGGGGCCAAGCCGCAGGACCCCACCGCCCGCGCCGCCCGTGTCGCCGCCGCCGTGAAGGCTTTGCAGAAGATCGGCGCGGCGTTCACCGTGGCTGACGTCGCCGAACGCGCCGAGATTTCTCGCGCCACGATCTACCGCAGCGCCGACCTCCGCACTTTAGTGGGCACTAAGGGCAACGGCCCGCGTGTCGTGGACGCCGCCCTGCACGACACGCTAACAGTCCGCCACAATGGCCTCAAAGCCAAGAACCGTGATCTGCGCCGCCAACTGACCGACGCCGAGGCGGGCTGGGACGAGATGCGCGACCGTGCCAAGTCGGCCGAGCAGAAGCTGGCCGCGTCGGAGCGCCGGGCGGACGCCCTGGCCGCACAGGCATGGAGTGGGACGGGGGCGGCTTTGGGATCGCTCGCCGTCCATCTGGGTACGGAGGAACTGCGCCGCGCCCGCCGCGTCCTCGCCCGCGCCCTGCACCCGGACCTGTTCGCCCAGGACTCGGCCACGTCCGCCCTGGCGACGGAACTTCTGAAGACGCTGAACGCGCTGGCGGAGTAGGAACCCACCCGTCTTGCTGAGGCTCGTCACCCTCCCGAAGCGGGAGGATTCTTGCAGGAGATTCCTGTGCCCCCGCCGAACAGGCGGCCATGTCAGACCTACTCGTTGCCCTCTACAACCTCCCGCCCCGCGAAACCGGCGCGGCTAGTGTCCAATCTGCCGGCATCATCATCCGCCGCGCCAACACGTTTGAGCAGATGCCCGTGTCCAAGTTCATCCGCGAACACTTCAGTCAGGGGTGGGCGGACGAAACGGCCGTGACGTTCGCCCGCCAACCCGTCTCCAACTTCATCGCCATCGAGAGCAAAAAGATACTCGGCTTCGCGGCCTTCGAGTCCACCCGCAAGGCCTTCTTCGGCCCGACCGGCGTAGACCCCGCCCACCGGGGGCGTGGCATCGGCAAGGCGCTCCTGATCGAGTCCCTCTGGGGACTGCACGATCTGGGCTATGCTTACGGCATCATCGGCGCGGCCGGCCCGGTGGACTTCTACGCCAAGGCCGTCGGCGCGACCGTGATTGCGGACAGCACGCCGGGCGTTTACACAGACATACTGCGGTGACCTCTCCTGTGGCCCGGCAGTTATTTTTGTAGGTTCCACCGGTCCGTGCGGAAGGGGAAGGCGGGCAGGCCTTCCCGGTTGTAGAGGGTTCCGATGGGATTGTTGCCCCAGTCGTAGCGCACCGCCACCGGCCGGGGTACGTTCCGGCTGGTCACCGCCACCGTACTCCCGTTCAGGACGGCCTCCGCCTCATGGAACTGCCGATCCGGCCCGGCCAACGCGAATCCGCTCAGGACGCCTCCCCTGGCGACCAGTCCGCTTCCCGCGTGGCTGAAGGAAACGACGGCCCGACTGCCCGCGAAGATCGCGGTGCCGCTGAACGCCGGGCTGTCCGCCCCCGTGATCTTCCGCCCGTAGACGTTCGCCAGTGCGCTCAGGAACAGCCGGTGCCCGACGATCTGCTTGTGCGCGGGATGGATGGCCCAGTCTCCCTCCGCCTGCGTCTTGACGTCTATCGCCGAGACCTCGTACGTGCCGGGCAGACGCAGGGCCTCCCGCTGCGCGTCCCGAAGACTCGGCCATGCCGCTTCCTCGACGGGCTGCGTCTGCGGCGGCCCGAAGTTTGCCAACTCTACGAACAAGAACGGCAGGGTCTCGTCGGCCCACACCTGCCGCCATTCTTCGATCAGG
>JAYTRQ010000227.1:0-1898 GCA_043746125.1 Armatimonadota bacterium
GTGGCGGGCCTGTTGGCGGCGGCTGCCGCCTTGGTCATCCCCGGTGTGGGCTTGGTACTGGCGGGTGGTGCCCTCGCCTCGGCCCTGGGTGCAGCCGCCGCCACGACGGCGGCGGGTGCGGCTGTGGGCGGCGTCGCAGGCTATCTGCGCGACATGGGAATGCCGGAACACGCGGCGGCGAACGTCCACGACCGGCTGACCGAGGGCGATTACCTGCTGACGGCCTCCGTGGACCCGGTCCGCTACGATGAGATCAAGCAGCTTCTGCTGAAGTACAACGCGGCGGGCGTGGACGTCAACGGCGCTGTGGCCGGCGAGCAGATCACCAGTGTTTGGGGCAACGACCCGGTCATCTCCGAGCAGCTCCGCCGCGTCCCGGCCCAGGCCGTCGTCGCCAACGCCCACCCCATCGGCGAGACGCCAGACGAGGCGATAGCGCGGGAAGAGGCCGCCGGTGCAGGAGGCAGCCACCGCTACGAGCTTTAGGCGCAGAGGCTTTTGATACAGATATTGTGAGGCCCGGCCCTGTCATTGAGGCAGGGCCTCTTTTTGTCCTTGACCCGCACCCTAGTTTCCGGTTATAATGCCCTATGTCCGCTGGCTTCCCCACGTTTCGTGCCGTGCTTTTTGACCTAGACGGGACGCTGATTGAGACGCACATTGACTTTCCAGCCATGACGAGGGCGATGCAGTCGCTGGCGCGGGAGAGCGGCGTTCCGGAGGTCTTGACCGACGGCAAGGACATTTTGGGCCTGGTGGAAGCTGCGGCCGCCGATGTCTCAGGGCGCGGCGGTGACGGCGCGGCCTTGAGAAGGACCGCCTTCGCGCGGCTCGAGGCGATGGAAGTAGAGGGGTGCGCCAATCCGATCCTGCTGCCCGGAACGCGCGAACTGCTGACGGAGTTGACCGGGCGCGGCGTCAAAGTCGGCGTCGTGACGCGCAACTGCCGCCGCGTCTCGGTCAGCCTGCTGGCCCGGTTTGCCTTGCCCCACGACTTGCTGCTGACGCGCGACGACGTGGCGAAGACCAAGCCGAACCCGGAGCATCTTTGGGAGGCTTTGGAAATGCTGGCCGAAGCGCCCAACACGGCTCTCATGGTGGGCGATCACTGGATGGACGTCCAGGCCGGACAGCGGGCGGGGTGCCTGGGGACGCTGGGCGTTCTAGGGCGAAACGGGCCGGACTGGTTCGCCCCCTGCCCTCCCACGCATTTGGCGCATGATCTGGCGGACGCGCAGCCTCTCTTAGGATAGCGCTGGGGAACCTATGCGCCTCTCGGTCTGTATCATCAATTGGAACACACGCGACTATCTGCGCGAGTGCCTGACGTCGCTGTACGAGTTCCCGCCCCAAGGTGCGGACCTGGAAGTGCTGGTCGTGGACAACGCCAGCAGGGACGGCTCGGTGGCAATGGTCACTGAGGAGTTTCCGCAGGCGTTGCTCGTCGCTAACGCAGACAACAAGGGCTATGCCGAGGGCAACAATCAGGCCCTAGAGCAAGCCACGGGTGATTTGCTGCTGCTGCTGAACCCGGACGTCGTCGTCTATGATGGCAGCCTGACGCGGGCCGTAGAGTTCATGGCTGCCCACCCGGACGCCGGCGCGATGGGTTGCCGCTTGATTGGGGGCGATGGAGAGACACAGCGTTCCGTGCGCGGCTTCCCGGACCCCAGCCCTGTACTGTGGGAGTCGGTGGGCCTGTCGCGCTTATTCCCACGCTCCAAGACGTTTGGGGCCTACCGCATGACCTATTTCGGCTACGACCAAGAAGCCGAGGTGGATCAGCCGATGGGGTCTTTTCTGCTGATGACACGGGCGGCTTACGAGAGGATCGGCGGCCTGGACTTGCAGTTCCCAATCTTCTTCAACGAAGTGGACTGGTGCTGGCGAGCCAAGCG
>JAYTRQ010000228.1:0-1898 GCA_043746125.1 Armatimonadota bacterium
AGTCCCAGGTCTCGGGTGAGGCTCCGGATCTCGCGCTCATAGGCTTGCTCGTCGAAGAGGGCCGCCCCGATGATCTGAAAGCATGTCTCCGGGAACTTCTCTCGCACGAGCGCCGCCGCCCGCAGGAAGACGTGCTGACCTTTCCACGGGGAGATGCGTCCGATGAGGCCGATCCGGGCGGCGCCCGGCGCGGACGCGGCGCGGTCGGGGGCCGGCCCCCGTTCGGTGCCATCATGGACGACGCGCGTCCGGGCCGCGATGTCAATGCCGCTGTAGACGGCTGCCACTCGCTGCCGGCCGGTCTTTTGCCTGGGAAGCGCGAGTGTTTCCATCGTGGACTGGCTGTTCGCGATGACGAACTGGGGTACCCAGCGGCAGAGCCGCCGGAAGGCCCAAACGACGGCGGGAGGGAGGTAGTCCGCATCAATCCGGTCGCGCACATGCCACACGAGCGGGACGCGGGCTAGGCGAGCGGCGGCACCGCCGAAGATGTCCGACTTGAGCGAGTTCGTGTGAACGAGGGTGATGTTTTGGGCGCGGATCAGCCGCGCCAAGGCGGTCACGCAGCGGAGAGTTCGGCCGATGTCACTGAGGCGCAGCAGAGTGCCCAGCCCGAGCGAGTCCTTCCGGGTGTCGAGGACGCTCGTCGAAAGGGCGATGAGGTGCGTCTCGACGCCAGCCGCCCGGAGTTTCTCCCGGAGCGGCCCCTCTGCGGTGAGCACGACCACCGGCTCGAAGCGTGCCCGGTCCAGGTACTGCACCAGGTGAAGAAGGGCGATCTCGCCGCCGCCGAGCTTTGCTGTATGGTCCACGTACAGGATGCGGCGCGCCCCCACTGCTGGGGTGTCATTGGCCAGGGTGTCATTTGCTGGCGTGTCATTTGCTGGGCCGACGTCGGGCTGCCCAGGAACAGGCAGCGGCCTGTCCTGCACGGCCGCCTGCGCGGTCTCCTGAAAAGCCATTCCCTGGTGTTTCATCGTGATTACTCCCAACCTATTCACGGACCCACCGCGCCCGAGAACTCTTGGCCTCAACAGGGGCTTCTCTCATTGTAACACGGATTACCCGCAAAGCAGAGGCGCAGTTCAATAAGTGCGTAAATCTAGTCTTTCAGTCGGCCGTCCGGTGGCCTAGGACGCGGCCTCCCAGAAACGTCAGGTGTGCCCCGTAGAGGGCCGCGACCATCCGGACTCGCCTCAAGGCCTGTCTCAGCGTCAGGGGGCTGGGCGTCTTGGGCCATTCGGCTTCATCGTAGAGGCCAAAGTAATAGTGGACGATCAGCCAGCGCCGCGACGGAAAGAGTGTCCGGAATACGGCCCGCAGGCGCGGCCCAGGGCGACCCAGCAGCCGCCACAGCAGCGGGAGGCGCAGGCCCTCCGTCAAGAACCCGCCGGCGTCCGAGGCGCGTGCGACGGCCATCTGCTCCAGCCGATCCGCCCCGGTGCGCGGGGCCAGGGCGCCCCGCACCTCGGCGGGCACAGGGGCGCCCAGGAGCCGGGCCGCCGCGCTCAGGGCGGCGAAGCACGCCGGCCCCGCGCCGGCCCGCCGCGCGAGGGAAACGAACAGGACCCAGTCGGGCGGCGTAGTCTCGCACACCTGGGCGATGTCGCGCAGAGAGCGTATCGCGTCCAGATAGTGGCCGGCCAGATGCACGCACAGGTGGAGCAGTTGATCCTCCGGGCCGAGGACGAGGGCGTCTTCGCCGGCGAGCCGCGCGGGCCTCGCCCTCGCCCACACCCCCTCCAGGTCCATCCGAATCGCGCCGGAGAGGAGGTCGTTATTGATCAGGTCCACATGCAGCTCGAAGACGACCGGCCCGCCCTCCGTCGCCCGGAAGAAGTTAGCCTGACGCTCCCCCCCGCGGACCAGTTCGTGCCAGCGGGCGGCATCCACGCCGC
>JAYTRQ010000229.1:0-1894 GCA_043746125.1 Armatimonadota bacterium
ATTGCGCGAGATCGCGGTCTCCGCATCCGCCACCATTCGCCGCACGCTCTCCACGTCTCCGGCCGTTCCGGTCACGACCAGGACGCCGCCGCCGGCCTGGCTGCCGGCCGCCTTCCCCGTCGAAGCCTTGACGTTCGGGTAGAGCTGTCTGATGGAGTTCAGCACGTCATTTCCATCCGAGTAGCTGAATGAGATGACGGCCGTCGTGGCCGGTGCCTGGGCGGTCCCCGACGCGGTCAGCGCCTGCACGGCAGCCGGGGTGCCGACGAGGTAAGTGCGGCCGACTTTGGCGTACTGGTAGCCCGAAAGCTTGGTGATCAGGTCCAGCGCCTCTTCCAGCGAGACGTGGGCGAGCGAGACCGTGATCGGGCCTTTGACGTCGTTGCCCGACACGATGTTGGTGTGGGTCTGCATTGCCAGGGCCTTGAGGACATCGTTGATGTCCGCCCCGACGAAGTCCAGCGTGACGTCGTCCGCCCCACTGGTGACCGCCCGGACCGTGTGCGGGGCGAGGGGAGCCGCCGAGACCTGTGGGACGGTCATCCCGGCGAAGCCCGAGGCCAGAGCGAGGGCAGCTGCGGCGCGAGCGAACTGTTTGGTGTGCGATTTGGTCTGCGAGAGTTTGATCTGCGAGAGTTTGATCTGCATGGCGTTCTCCTAAGGCGGCTCCCCGTCGGGAAGCGGTCTGCAATTTGCTTTACTTTGCGGGTTCTTCCGCTTCACTCGGGGTGACGACGTCGTTCTCGGAGGGCGTTGGCGCCTGGGGCGTTGCTGGGGCACCGTCAGGGGCGTCGGCCGTATAATGGGGCGCTTGGGACTCGGTAGGGGGCTGATCGTCTAGGAATCGCGGGCTTTCCTGGGGCTGGTCCATCCGTCGGATGTGTTCCAGCGCAGACGCGATCGGCGTCTTTTGACCCGTCCCGACAAACGCCTGGGCCATTTTGATCAGCGACGCCCCGGCCTTGGCGAGAGACACGGGCTGCCTCGGGGAGCGGCGAAAAGCCGCTGGGATGCTGGACAGCGGGCCAGACAGTGCGGGAACCGCGGCAGGGCCATCCAGAGTGAGGGGCCTACGCCGCATCGCCGGAGAGGCTGGGGCCGCTGATGCTTTCGCCGCGCCCAGTGTGAGCTGGTAGAACGTCTTCCCATGTCGCAGTAGGACGGCCGACCGCGTGACACCCACGACTCTGTAGGCGCCATCCACAAAATCACCCGCCCGCACGATCCGGCGGGCTTCACCGTTCCGCAAAATGGCGACCTGTTCCGCGTCGCCTTGCAGTACGCCCGTCACCGTCCAAGTCGGGGCTGGCGGCGGCAGCGCGGGGGCTTTCGGCGCGGGGAGCGGAGAGAGTTCTGTCGGCCGCACGCGGAAGTCCGTAAGGCCCGATGGCAGCGGTGGAACGGCCGGCCCCCCCACGAGAGCTGGTGACAGGGAAGGAAGTCTGGCCACCTGGACCGGCTTGGTTGTGTTGGCCGGAGGCGGAACCGACAGCGGCGTAATCGGGGTGGGCAGTGTTTTAGGGTCTATGTACCCGACCACGAAAGGGTCCCGCATCCCCGCAGTGGGCGGTGGGACGGCGGAATCGTCGGGTGCGCTGGGTGTCACCGGTGTACCCGGCGTCAGCACAGGGCTGGCCGCCGACGTCCCTAAGTCTGCCGCTGGGGCGGGTCTGACTGCGGCCTGAGAGGCTACAGACGCAGGTTTAGCCACCGCCATCGCCGGATGCGAGCCTGCCGCCGCCGGACTTGGCGTCGCGAGGCGGACGACGAAGTAGCCGAACGTCCCCGCCGAGAGTATACAGAGGGCCGCGAACTGCGGGACCTGCTTGGGTTCTAGTTTTTTCATGCGACTCTTTCCTGCAAATCCTTAGCCCGCGCTACAGAGTGGTGTTCC
>JAYTRQ010000230.1:0-1882 GCA_043746125.1 Armatimonadota bacterium
GCGGCCCCGTCGCCCGGTTGGCCGCGCTCGGCTCCCACCATGGAGACCCCCGCCCCCGCCGGACTGCGCTCCGCCCCCACGGTCGCTTTCGCCGCCCCGGAAATCCGGACGCCCGCCCCGCCCACACTGGCTGGCTACGGCGCAGAAGTGGAAGTCACGCAGGGGCCGGAGACGGGCCGGCGGTTCATGCTGTCCCAGACCATGACCACACTGGGTCGAGAAAACCAGGATATCGTCCTGAACGACGAGGGCGTCTCCCGCGCCCACGCGACCATCACGTCCCTGAATGGCCTCTTCAAAATCACCGACGACGGGAGCAAGCATGGGACCAGCGTTAATGGAGTCCCCCTCGGGCCGTCCGGCCATACCCTGACGGACGGCGACCAGATCACCCTCGGGCTGGGCCGCACCGTCCTAGCCTTTCATCAACTGGGCGGGCCGGCATCTTGAGACCCTCGGCAGCGACAGCTTTGGAACTCGCGGCGGCGACCGACGTCGGAGCCGTCCGCGAACTCAATGAAGACACGGTACTAGCGGACCGACCCGCCGCTGAGCCGTCCGCTGAGCCGTCCGCTGTGCTGATGGTCGCCGATGGCCTCGGCGGCCACCAAGCCGGCGAAGTCGCCAGCCGCATCGCCGGAGACATCGTCTTTGAAATGTTTGTGCAGCGGCCTCCCAACACGCACGGACCGCGCGAATTGGACACGGTCTTTCAGCGAATCAATACCCATATTCATACCTACGGGAACGGCGATGCGACCCGCCCGGCGACGACTCTCACGGTCTGCCTGGCGACCAAAGACGCTTACGAGATCGGTCATGTTGGTGACAGCCGCGCCTATCTAATCAAGCCAGACGGCATCGTCCAACTGACCGAGGACGACTCGTGGGTCGCCGAGGCGGTCCGGCGCGGGCAGATGAGCGCTGACGAGGCGCAGCAGTCCCCTCTGCGCAATCAGCTGATCAAGGCGGTCGGACTAGAGGCCCACCTGACACCGACTTTCCACTCCGGCGTACTGACTCCCGGCGATGCGCTCCTGCTTTGCACCGACGGTCTGACCGAATACGTCACGCCGGAAGAGCTGTGCCGCGTCTTGGCGTGCCACACGGGCCTACAGCAGGCCTGCGATGAGGTGGTCGCACTGGCACGCGAGCGGGGTGGCCACGACAACATTTCCGTCGCCGCTACGCGGGTAATGATGAGAGCAGCCTATGCCCCGCGCCGCCCGCCCACGGCCTCGCTGCACCGGCTGGCTGGCGCGGAAGCGCCGCCTGCCCGGAAGCGGCATCAGCGGCGCCCGGCGAGGTGGTTCCTCGGTCTCGTGCTGGTCGGCGTGGCACTCCTATGCTGGGCGTGGAGCCGCCAGCTCCTCCCGCCGCCCTGGCGTGGTCACCCCGCGCCGGCCGTAAAGACCGCGCCGGCCGTAAAGACCGCGCCGGCCACTGAAAACGCACAGGGAAACTAACAACGTGGACATTGCACAACAACTGATCCTTGGCTTGGCCCTCGCCTCCGCCGCCGGCCTCCGCGCGTTCCTGCCGCTGCTGGCCCTGTCCGCCGCCTCCCGGATGGGACTGGCCCACCTGAATGGACACATGGCTTGGCTCGCTTCACCGACGGCCCTGATCGTCCTGGCCGTGGCCACAGCAGCGGAAATGCTGGCCGATAAGGTCCCTCTGCTGAGCCACGCCCTGGACCTTCTGCACACGGTCGCCCGCCCCCTTGCCGGGACGTTGGCCGTCGCCGGCACACAGACTCACCTGCCCGTGGAGACCGCCGCCATCCTCGGTCTCATCGCCGGCGCTCCCGTGGCCGGCGGCCTGCACCTGATCAAGAGCGGTGCTCGCCTGGCGACCACCGTGGGCACCGCCGGGATGGCCG
>JAYTRQ010000231.1:0-6082 GCA_043746125.1 Armatimonadota bacterium
GCGATGGCGAGTTTCGCAAATGCCGTGACGTCCATCCCCTTCTGCCCCTTCGTCTCCTCCGCGAACTCGCCCCGGAACAGCGGCGTTTCGACGCCAGGCGGGGCCAGCTCGATCACCGTCACACCCGTTCCACTAAGCTGAACGCGCAGGGACTGGGTGAAGGAATGGAGCGCGGCCTTGGTGGCGCAGTAGACGGGAGCGACGGGGAGCGGGATGAAGGCTAGGCCGGACGAGACGTTGACGATGAGCGCGTTCTTGCGGGTCTTAAGGTGCGGCAGGAACTGCTGGACCATCCGCACGGGTCCGCTCAGGTTGATCCCGATCTCCCGCGTCACGTCGTCCAAATCGCGGTCCTGGTTGAGGTTCAGGTTCCGCATGATGCCGGCGTTGTTGATGAGGGTGTCGAGAGTGGGGAAACGCGTGACCACATCGTTATAAAGCGCCGCGATGGCCGCCGGGTCGCTGACGTCGCTCTGGAATGTGTGGACGCCGGGCAGCGCCCGCTCCGTCGCCGTGAGCTTCTTCTGATCCCGGCCGGTGATCAGGACCGTGTTGCCGCGCTGAAGAAGCTGCTTCGCCAGTTCAAGGCCAATTCCGCTTGTCCCCCCGGTGATCAGAATAGTTTTTTGGGTCAGTTTCATCGCAGAGTCCTCACTTCCAGGCCGTTCCGAATGAGCGACCAGACATCTTCAAAATCCGTATCAATATCGGGATCTGCCCACTCCGAGGCGTGGGCGGGGTGGTGAAAGCGGGCCGTCGCGCCCAGAATGGCACGGCCGATCGCGTCAGGATCGGCGGCTTCCAGTTCACCCCGTGCCACCCCCTGCTCAACAATGCGGCGGACTTGGTCCGCGAGGTGATCCATGTGTTCCCCGGCGACCTCTCGCGCCTCTGCCCCTAATTCGACGTAAGTGGCGAATAGCTCTGGGTCATCGGCGAGGAGGCGGCGCTTGGCGGCAATAAGTCCGTACAGCCAACGGTGCAGCCGCTCCACTGCCGAAATCTCTTCCGAAAAGATAGGTTCGAGCGAGTCACTGTGCCGCGCCAGCCAGATGCGGGTGACGGCATCGCGCAGTTCGGCCTTGCTGGCGAAGTGCCGGTAGACGCTACCATGGCTGACGCCGAGGAGGCGGGCGACGTCCACGACGGTGGCCTTGCTCGGCCCGAATCGTCGCAGGACGTCTTCGGCCGCTTCCAGTATCCGCTCCCGCGTTAAGGCTGTTTCGGTCACACACGCATCGTACCCCATCAGATAACAGATTACACTTTCTGTCAGATGACTTTTCGGCGTAGCAAACAAAAGCCGCCCCTCAGACGAGGGGCGGCTCTCTTGTCTACGCTGTGCCTACTTCGGCGTGAATGACGTCCCGCAGCCGCAGCTCTTCTGGACGTTGGGGTTGAGGTACTTCCAGCCGCCTTCCAGTAAGTTCGCCGTGCTGTAGTCCAGGGTCATGCCCGCGATGAATTGGGCGCTCTTAGGATCAACCATCACGACCACGCCGTCCACTTCATAAACGGTATCGGTGGGGCGCGGATCCGGTTCCAGACCCAGAATGTAGGACAGGCCGGAGCAGCCGCCGCCTTTGACGCCGACACGCAGTTTGAGGCTGTCATCGTTCTTTTTGGCCCGCAGGCGCTTGACCTGCGCGACGGCGGCGGGCGTCAGGATGACTGGGTGGGTCGTCTCGGTTTCGCGCTCCAACAGTGCGGTATCGCTCATGGTTTGATCCTCCAGATAACCCCCCGGATTGAAATCCGGTTCTTTGCAAGTGCGAATGTCCACCTTCGTGGACAAAGAGAAGACAGCGAACCCCGCCGGGGCGGGAACCGTCTGCTAAAAGAACCCCAGATCCAGCTTCGCCTCTTCGCTCATGCGGTCCATGCTCCAGGCCGGCTCCCACACGAGTTCCACATGGACGTCATGGACGCCCGGCACGGCGCGGACGGCCTGCTCCACTTCGCCGGGCAGAGACCCGGCGACGGGGCAGGCGGGGGACGTCAGGGTCATGTCTATCTCGACAACGCCGAACTCGTCCACGTCAATCTCGTAGATCAGGCCCAATTCGTAGATATTGACTGGGATCTCAGGGTCGTAGACCTCGCGCATGGCCTCGATGATCTCGGCCTCTAATATCAAGGGATGCACTTTTTCGGGCGTCAGGGTCTCGTTCACTTGTCTTCTCCGAGGGCGCGGACCGCTTCCGACTGAATGCGCCCGATGACGGCTTGAAGGCCGTTGGCGCGGCCCGAGGAGATGTGCTTGCTCATGCCGATACGCTCGATGAAGTCAGGCGGCGTCCGCCGGATCTCAGCAGGCGTTCGGCCCGAGTAGAGGCGCAGGGCAAGGGCGATGAGGCCCTTCGGGATGGCCGCGTTGCTATCTGCGTGGAAGAACAGGCGGCTGTCTCGCTCTATGGGATGTACCCAGACCAGAGCTTGGCAGCCCTTGACAATATTGGTCTCCGTGCGGAACTCTTCTGGCATCGGGGGCAGCTTACGGCCCAGGTCAATGATGTGCGAGTTCCGCAGATCGCCGTCGTCGCCGAACAGCTCAAACTCCTCAACGATCTCGTCCTGCACGGCTTCGATAGGCATGTCTAGTTCCAGGGTCGGCATCAGGAGAACAACTTTCTGACTTTGTGGAGGCCTTTGACCAGAGCATCAAGGTCCTCACGGGTGTTATAGAGGCCAAGCGAAGCACGGGCGGTGGCGGAGACGCCCAGGCGCTGCAAGACCGGGTGAGCGCAGTGCTGGCCGGTGCGAATGGCAATGCCCTCTTCGTCCAGCAGCGAGCCGACATCGTAGGGATGGATGTCGCCCAGGGTGAACGAGTAGACGCTGGCCTTGTGCCGCGCGGTGCCGATCATCCGCAGGCCGGGCACTTCGGAAAGTACGCCCGTACCGTAGATCATTAGATCATTCTCGTAGGCGGCGACGTTGTCCATGCCCAAATTGGTCAGGTAGTCAATGGCAGCGCCCAGACCAATGCCCCCAGCGATGTGCGGCGTCCCGGCCTCAAACTTGTAGGGAATCTCATTGAACGTGGTCTCTTCAAATGAGACCGTCGCGATCATGTCCCCCCCACCCTGCCAGGGCGGCATGGCCTCCAGGAACGAGCGTTTGCCGTACAGGATACCAATACCAGTCGGGCCGTAGAGCTTGTGCCCTGAGAACACCAAGAAGTCACAGTCCAGTTCCTGCACGTCAATCGCCATATGGTAGGCCGACTGGGCGGCATCTACGAGAACGGGGATGCCTCGCGCGTGGGCTGTATCTATGATCTGCTTGACCGGGTTGACCGTGCCCAAGGCATTGGACATGTGAACAATGGCGACGAACTTGGTCCGCTCGTTCAGCAAGCCTTCGTACTCATCTAACAGCAACTCACCCGCGTCATTGATAGGAATGACACGCAGCTTTGCGCCCTTTTCGGCGCACAGCATCTGCCAGGGAACGATGTTGCAGTGGTGCTCCATCGTCGAAATGACGATCTCATCACCTGCACCAATGTTCTGCCGCCCCCAGGTCTGCGCCACCAGGTTGACGCCCTCAGTGGCGTTGCGGACGTAGATGATCTCGTGGGCGTCGGCGGCGTTGAGGAAGGTCTTGACCTTGACCCGTGCACCCTCATAGGCCCTCGTTGCCTTCTCACCCAGGAGGTGCGTAGCCCGATGGATGTTGGCGTTGTACTCCGTGTAATATTCAGCCAGCGCGTCTATGACGCTCTGAGGCTTCTGCGTCGTGTTGGCGCTGTCTAGGTAGACCAGCGGCTTACCGTGGATCGTCTGGCGCAGGATCGGGAAGTCTTGGCGAATCTGCCAGACGTCATAGGGCATGGATTCGGCTAGGACGGGACGCTCAGCGAGTGCAACACTCACGCGGATATTCCTTCTAATGCCCGCTCGGAGAGCAGGACCTGATCAAGCTGTGCCCGGATGGCCTCCACCTTGATACGGCTGACGATGTCGCCCGCGAAGGCGTAGATGAGCAGGGAGCGGGCATCGGCTTCAGCAATACCCCGCGCCCGCAGGTAGAATAGGGCCTCGGCGTTGAGCTGGCCGATGGTCGCACCGTGGGTACAGCGGACGTCATCCGCTAATATCTCAAGCTGGGGCTTGGTGTCTATCTGGGCCGTCGGCGAGAGTAGGAGCGTTTGGTTGGTCTGCTTGGCGTCCGTCTTCTGAGCGTCCAGGCGGACGAAGATCTTGCCGTTGAAGACGCCCCGCGAGTGACCATCCAGAATACCCTTGTAGATCTCGTGGCTGTTGCAGTGCGGCATGGCGTGGTCAATAGACGTATGGTTGTCTATTAACTGCCGGTCTTTGCCTAAGTAGACGCCGTTCAGCGTACACTCGCCGCCCTCGCCGCCTAGAACGGCATTCGCATCATTGCGGACGAGCCGGCCGCCCAGGATGATGGAGTGCGACGAGAAATTGGCGGCCCGATCGAGCTGTACCTGCATGGTGGCGACATGGTAGGCCTTAGCGCTCTCTCGCTGGACTTTGTAATGGTCCAGGACGGCACTTGCGCCCGTCACGATCTCGGTGACGGCGTTCGTGAAGTAGACCTGTTCGGGGGTCCCAGCGTAGCTCTCCACGACCGTCGCCTGAGAGTTATCTTCGGCCACGATCAGCGTACGCGGATGCGAGATGGTCGGCCCACCCGCACTGTTAGAGACGAACATCAAGTGGATCGGCTCGTCCACGACCGTACCGCTCTGGATATGGACAAACGCGCCGTCTTCCAGAGCCGCCGTGTTCAGGGCGACAAACGGCTGGATGTCAAACTGCGCGTAGCGGGCTAAGTGGGCCTGGACCAAAGTGGGGTCACTCTCAAAGGCCGCCGACAGGCTGCTGACGACCACGCCGGCCGGGAACGTCTTGCTGGACAGGTCCGGGGAGAAGTGGCCGTTGACGAAGATCAACTGCGTCCCGCTCAGACCTTGGTAAGTATACGGCCGCAGACCGTCCTGGGTCAGAGCACTTTCGGACGCCGAGGCGAGATGGAAGGGAGTCTCCGCGATAGGCGAGACGTTAGTAAAGCGCCACTCCTCGTTACGCCGGGTCGGGAAGCCGAGGGCGCCGAAGCGGTCGGCGGCGGACTGGCGCAGGCCGCGCAGCCACGCGGGTCCGGCCGCCTCGCTGCCCGTATCGGAGCCAGTGAAGTCGCGCAGGTAGCTATTGCGGGCAGTCGTGATGGTGTCGTTCATTGATCCGTCTTCCTAAGCCGCGACAAGTTCAGGGGCGCTGCCGTCCAGCCAGCCGTATCCGTGGGCTTCCAGTTCCAGCGCCAGTTCTTTGCCGCCCGATTTGACGATCCGCCCGCCTGAAAGGACGTGGACGAAGTCCGGGACGATGAAGTTCAGCAGGCGCTGGTAGTGGGTCACGACGATGATCGCCCGGTCTGGGCTTCGGAGCGAGTTCACGCCCTCGGCCACGGCCTGCAAGGCATCAATGTCCAGCCCCGAGTCGGTCTCGTCCAGGATCGCCAGCTTTGGGTCCAGCACAGCCATCTGGAAGATCTCGTTGCGCTTCTTTTCCCCACCCGAGAAGCCCTCATTGACCGGACGGTTGAGCAGGCTCTGGTCAATGTGCAGGACTTTGAGTTTCTCGCGGACCAGCTTCAGGAACTGAACGCTGTCCAGTTCTTCTAAGCCCCGATACTTACGGATGGAGTTCAGTGCGGCCTTCAAGAAGTAGGTGTTGTTGACGCCGGGTATCTCAACGGGGTACTGAAACGCCAGAAACACGCCCTCCTGGGCACGCTCTTCCGGCGCCAACTCTAAAAGGTCTTTCCCCTCGAACGTGACTTCGCCGCCGGTCACCTCGTAGGCATCGCGGCCCGACAGGACGCCCGCCAGGGTGCTCTTGCCGGATCCATTCGGCCCCATGATAGCATGGACCTCGCCTGGTTGGACGGTGAGGTTGATGCCCTTAAGTATTTCTTTCTCTTCGACCCGCGCGTGCAGGTCTTTAATCTCTAGCAGTGCCATTAAGCGTATACTTTCTAAGAAACTTTGCCGTCGCCGACGACGATCTTGATCTCGCGCGGGTGGCCGTTCTCGTTCGTGCCCTGCCAGTGG
>JAYTRQ010000232.1:0-1879 GCA_043746125.1 Armatimonadota bacterium
TTAATCCCCCGTCCCCTGGACGGTCGGCGAAGCCTCCGAGACGGGTACTTTAGTGCCCGGTCTTCAATGCCCGGCGGAGGCCCTGCATAACATCAGTCATTCACAGGAGATCATTGCCATGACTATGACGGAGTTGCTGCCGACATTCAGCGGGTTGAACTGTGCCGAGAGACCACGGGTAATGCACCCTTCCGTGACGGAATTAGAGAAAGCCGAGCGTATCCTGCCGCCGGGCGACTACCCCGTTTGGTCGCCTTATGACTGCTACGAGGCCGCCGATACTCTGATGAAAGCTCTCGTCGCAGATCAAGCGCAGCAGGGGTAGGCTCATGGCAAACACTTCGCGTGCCTCCTGCCTGACCATTGATCCGGCCGCCGGTGGCATCGCACCTTATCTTCGCAGCCTCCGCATCCTGGAAGAGTCCCTTGCGGCTCTCAGTCAACAGCCTGCTTCGGCCAACCCAGGCTTGCTAGAGGCGACTGCGCCCGCCTACGTGCAGCGAATCACCGCCCTTCAGTCTAAGATCGTGGAACACCTGTATGCGCACCTTTCAGACGTATCGCGACTGGCGGCAGCCCTGCCGGCGGAAGCGTTGGCGGCCTGATGGAGTTCACGCCCATGCTCGTCACTCTCCAGGAGGTCGCCGACACGGAACTGTCCGAGTTGCTGTGCCTCCACGCGCACCTGCACCCGGAGGACGAACCTTTGCCGCTGGAGGAGGCCGCTCGCCTCTGGGAGACGCTGCGGCGGGACCCGAACCAGCACTTCCTGGGAGCCTATTGGGACAACTCGTTGGTGTCGGTGTGTACACTCGTCGTGGTCCCAAACCTGACGCGCGGCGGGCGGCCCTACGGCCTGATCGAGAACGTCGTGACTCACCCGGACTACCGGCGGCGCGGGCTTGGGACGGCGGTTCTGAAACGCGCCCTCCAAACGGCCTGGGGGCAAAACTGCTATAAAGTCATGCTGCTGACGGGGAGCAGGAACGAGGTGACCTTGCGATTTTATGAACAGGCCGGCTTCGAGCGCGGCGTCAAGACGGGCTTCGTGGCCCGCCCCGGCGACTGTTAACTCTGCCTTTGTCCCTCTTCCCCGCTATCCTCGCCGCCCTCGCGCCGCCGTTCCTGATCATCCTGCTCGGGTTCGGCCTGAAACGAGCGGGCGTGCTGCACCCGGCCCACGTCCCTGTCCTTAATGGCCTGGTGATCAAAGTCACTCTGCCGGCCCTGGTCCTGCTGGGCCTGCTCCGCGCCCCGGCCCTGTCCCCAAACCTCGCCCTCGTGCCACTCGCCCTGTTCGGGGCGGAGTGCGCCGTCCTCGGCTTGCTCTACGGCCTGGGCCGCGCCCTGCGGCTGCCCGGCCCCGTGCTGGGGGCGATCCTCCTGGTGGGCGTGTTCGGCAACACGGGCTTCATCGGCTACCCTCTGACGCTGGCCCTGCTGCCCGCGCAGTTCCCGACGGCGATTTTATTAGACCAGTTCGGCATGACTGTGCCGATGTACTTTTTAGCTGCCATCGTTGGGGCCCAGTACGGGGGTGGAGGGACGGCGCGGGGGGAAGCCATCAGGCGCTTCCTGCGTTCGCCGATGTTCCTGAGCGCTGTTTTGGGCCTGGGCCTGCGATTCGTCCCTATTCCGCCCACCGTCGCCGCCTTGCCCGCCGCCCGCGTAGTCGCCGGGATGTTAGGCAAGTGTCTGGAATACGTAGGACAGGGCACGACGCCCCTGGTGCTTCTGGCCCTGGGGGTCGCGCTCCGGCCCGGCGCGATCCGGGGGCGCACAGGCCCCCTCGTGCTGGCCTGTGCGGCCAAGCTGCTGGTGACGCCGCTTGTGATGTGGGGTTTGTGCCGCCTGCTGGGGGTGGTGGGCGACGTGCGGG
>JAYTRQ010000233.1:0-6072 GCA_043746125.1 Armatimonadota bacterium
GCTGGCCTTCGCGACCAACCAGAACCCCTACACGGAGGTCTCGGCCGCGACGGGCGTCTGGCTGTCCGGCGACGGCGGCAAGACCTGGTCGCAGGCTAACGACGGCCTGGCAATGACGCGTGGCAGCGTCGTCGCCTTCAATCCATCCGACCCCGCCCAGCTCGTCTTCGGGTCCAACGGGCGCGGCTTCTGGACGATGCGCTGGCCTAAGACCCTGGCCCTGAAGGGCGGCCGGACCTACGCCGGCGGGGACGACGACATGAAGTTCGCCGCCGTCGCCTCGGCCCCCACCCCGCAGGCCCCCAGCCCCGCCAACGGGGACATGACAGCCGACACGACCCTCCCGGAACGCTGGAACGGCAAGTGGGTCGGCCACGGTACCATTACAGCGGGCCGCGATACGACCACGTTCCACAGCGCCCCCGCCTCGCTTGTGTCGTCTACCGAGGGCACGGACGCTGAGGGCAACGTCTTCCAGATGGTGGACGCGGGCGAGGGCGTGACGTTTACGCTCTTGGGCTTTGTCAAAACGCAGGGCGTGGCGGCCCAGGTCGCCGTGCAGGACTTCAGCGGCGGCTACAACGCCTTCGGCTGGCAGCAGGCGTACTACCAGAACCCGGATACGGACTGGACCCCATTCTCCAAGGAGATCACCCTGCCCCCCGGCACAGGCCACGTGGCGATCGTGCTGTGGGTCAAGGGCAAGGGGAAGGCATGGCTGGACGACGTCAAGATCACAAACGTGAAGCTCCCACAGGGGGAGCCGTAAAGACCTTGCCAAAGTCATAGCCCCATGCTTGATGGGGGGGCTTCTTTTTGTGGAGGGACCGTCTCAGAGCGAACGTCGCGCCCGCTTCCGGGCCGCTAAACCAAGCCCGTCCAGGAACAACAGTACGCCGAACGTGACGGACGTGGAGGCTTCGGGGACGGGGGCAGACGTTGGTGCGACGTTGAGTGTGAATGTCACCGTCCTGCCGATTTTGGAGGTGAAAATGGCAAAGCCGGTACAGGCAGGAGGAAGAGGGTAGGGGCAGAGCCTCTACCCCTATGCGGCGGAAGCGGGGAAAGGGGCCGCTTAACGCGCGGCGGCCTCAGCCACGACGCTGGAAGCGTTGGCCTCTGGCGCGAGGGAGAAATCAGTGGCGTAGGTGCAGACTTCGTCCCCAAGGACACCCTGTTCCAGCGTCAGGCGAATCATCGTGCCGGACGGCAGCGGCCCTGTCTTGAGGAACTTGCGCCAGAAGAAGGGCTTCATTTTGATCGTCAGCACGAAGTGCCGGGCGACGCCGGTGACGCCAACGGCCCGGCGCACGAATGTCATGGTGCTGTCTCTGCGGTTCGTCTCCATGAATTTCACTAGCGTCGTCCGCGTGGTTGTTTGGGTATCGGGGTTCGGTTCCGGGCCAGCTTGAATCGTCGGCGTCCCATTATTGGTCTGCATGAGTGGTGCCTCGTCTGATGGGGGGCAAGCGCTCGGCCTTGGGCGGCCATCCTGCCAATTCGACTCCCGTGCGGTCGGTGATTATCGTTTCGAGGCTTTCCAGACCGAAGATCGCGATCTGGTTGTATCTGCGGCCGAGTTCCTCGGCGGTCGGATAATCGACCAGAGTCGTGGATACGTCCAGGATGGTCTCGTCGGCGTCTTCTTCATACCAAGTGCCGACGCAGTTACGCGGATCGTCTAGCAATTCTACGGTGTCCCGCAGGAAGCGGCGTAGAACGCCCGCAGGCACCTGGCGTCCGAGAACAAGCACTGAACGCTTCGGACACAGAGACACCGCGAACAAAGGCTGGCCGGAGACGTTCCCAAAGTGAAGGATGAACATGGCCCCACCCTGCCCCCCGTGAAAATCCAGAATCTGATCAACGACTGCTTCCGCGTCCATCTGAGGCGGGAGTGACAGCATCCCGTCAGCAGGGTAATCGGTCAGATTGTCCGCGTTCGCCACATGTCTCTCGACGCGGTTTCCGGAACCACGCGCTTTTCTTTCCGGCAGAGGACGCGGCTGTCTGCGGCAGGAAGTCAAGAGTATGCCAATTTCGCTGGTGGAAGTCAATTGACAGCCGCCCACCCGGTTGACACCCCCCGCGCCCCGTGCTACAATGTCGGCACATTGGGGTACTTCGTGAACGTCATCAAACCGCCCGTCTTTCTCGCTTGCCTCGCGCTCGCCTTCCTGGCGCCCGCCGCTCACGCTGGCACGCGCCATCATCATCGGCATCACCACCACTGCCCGCCGACGCAGGCCGCGCAGCGCGTCCAGGTGGACGGCGTCGTCGCGGGCGTTGTGGACCGGCTGTGGAACCAGGGGGACGTCTACTGGCACGCGGGCGATTACCCCCGCATCATCGCCCTGGACCGGATCGTCACCCAGGCCGACCCACAGTTCCTGGAGGCCTACGCCACCGGTGGCTGGCTCATGGACAGCCTGTGCCGGACTGACGACGCCGAGGCCTACTACACGCTGGGCGCACGCAATAACCCTCACTCGGCCTATGCCTCCTGGAATCTGGGCCTGTTCTACTTTATGACCAAGCACGACTACCCGGCCGCCGCGCTCGCGTTGAAGCACGACACGGAGCAGGCCGGGGCAGACCTGAACGACTGGAAGATGTTCGCCCACGCCCAGGAACACGCCCGACAGTGGGATAAGGCCTTTGCCACCTGGCACGAGATCAAGCGCCGCTGGCCGAAGGGGATGTCCGTGGACCGGCTGCTGCGCGAGTCGGAAGAGAAGCGGCAAAAGGCACTGCAAGACCCGCCTGTCTCCGGCGCCGCCTCCCAGCCGCCGACGATAGACCTGCCGCCGATAGAGGGGAAGCCCGCTACTCCATGAGCCTCCCCCCGCCTTCCGAACGCGGCGACCGGCTGCCAATCTGGGTCATCGTTCTTCTCGGCCTGTTCCTCCTCGTGCGAGTCATCGGCCTGTTCCAGGACGCGACGGCGGCCAAGAAGTCCGGCGGCCGTCTGTCCCAGTCCCTGGCCGGGTCCGTGGACGACAAGACGATGGAGGAGACGCTGACGGTCAATATGACCGCCAAGTCCGCCTTCGGCCAGGGACTGGCCCAGCCGGGCAAACAGGGGCAGCCGGACGCTAAATATCTGCGCGACGCCTTGAAATCGGCCGAGGCTCTCCAAAAGGATACCCACAACGCGCCGACGTCCGCCCGGCGGGTTATCCTCCTGCGCGGCCTGCTCCACCAGCCGATCCTGGCCGTGGGCAAGAACGGCCTGGACCCCCGCCTGGCCTTCGCGCCCGCCTCGCTGTCCGGCCTGCCGGCCGAGGACCAGGCCCGCTACGCCGCCGAGGGCCGCCTGTGGGCGGACGTCGCCCGCGGCCCCCACCTGACTCCGGCCCAGACCGACGCCTACGCGCGGCAGCTCCGGATGACACCCAACATCCGTTGGTGGCTGTCGCCTGCCCTCTCCGTACTATACGAGTCGCAGGGCAATCCTGCCGAAGCCGCGCACTACCGGGCGCAAGCCCAGAGCCGGGCACTGGCGACGCTGGCCCCATACCTCGGTCTGATCCTGCTCTGGGGTGCCCTGAGCTTGGGCGGCGTCGTCCTCCTGATCTACTTGCTGATTCGCACCGTCCACAACCGGCAGATTGCCCTGGACGCGCCAGGCGCTCAGGCCTCGGGCGCCACGCCACCGCTCCCCAATCCGTGGCCGACACTCCCTGAAACGGTCCCGCTGGCCCAGCGCCGCCTGCGGGCGGGCGACCTCATGGGCGTCTTCGTCCTATACCTGCTGATGCCCGACGTCTTCGGCCGCCTCCTGGTCGGGTTCAGCGTACTGCACTTTCATGTCCCCGGCCTGCTTTCGGGCTTTCTGCACCACTCGGCCGCCATGCCGATCAGCCAGCGCGTCGCCGCTAACGTCGTGCTGGAGTTCTTCGCCTACCTCCTCGGAGCGGCTATTCCTATTGGCGTCTTGATCGCCCTCGCGCGGAAGCGGGGGGCCAATCTGGGCGCGGAACTGGGTTGGAACGGCTTGCGCCTGCGGATGAATCTGCTGTATGGGGTCGGGGGCTACGCGCTGGGCCTGCCGTTGATGCTGCTGGCGGGTGCGACCGGCCGACACATCCGTACTCCTTCGCCGTCTAACCCCGCCATCCTCCTTTTGGCGAATGCTGCTTCCTGGTGGGTGCAGGCGCTGCTCGTGCTGCTCGCCACCGTCGCCGCGCCCTTGACTGAGGAACTGCTGTTCCGGGGCGTCTTCTACAACGCCGCCAAGTTGCGCGTGGGCGTCTGGCCCGCCATCGTGCTGACCGGCCTGATCTTCGGCTTCGTCCACCCGGTCGGGATCGGCGAGATGCTGCCGCTGGCCGTGCTGGGGGGCGTCTTCGCCTGGATGGCCGAGACGCGCAAGTCGCTGGCCCCATCCATTCTCGGCCACTTCATGCAGAACGCGATGGCAACGCTGATGCTTCTGCTGGCCCTCGGAAGCTAAACTTTTAGAATGAAAGCCCTCTGATCATGCCCACCCAACCCGAACCACAGACCCGCCTGGCCGTGCGCGTCACGCCCCGCGCATCGGTGAACACCGTCGTCCGCTACGTCGGTGACGCCCTCTATCTGCGCCTGACGGCCCCGCCCGTTGAAGGCGCAGCGAATGAGGCCTGTGCCGAGTTCGTGGCGGAGCTATTGGATCTGCGGGCGAGTCAGGTGTCGGTCGTGGGGGGGCACAAGAGCCGGGACAAAGTGCTGCTGGTAACGGGGCTGCGGGGAGAAGAGGTGCGCGAGCGGCTGGCGAAGTGTGTGCCGGTAAAGGAACCGCTACCGGGGGAGTAAGGCCGTCGGGACAAGGCGAACATAGAGCCGGCGAACACAACGAGGGCGAACACAAGGTTCGCCCCTACGGGCGTAGAAACATCAGGTGCGGCATTGTAGGGCGCGAACCTTGTGTTCGCCCTTCCTGATCCGGGTCCGCCCTTCCTGATCCGGGTCCGCCCTTCCTGATCCGGGTCCGCCCTTCCTGAGCCGGGTCCGTCATTCCACACGGGGGGCAGCACGGTTCGTGTCAGACGCAATCGAGCCACTACCGAATTGTGCACAGTGTCTGTTGGGAGTGTCTAACTTGATTGTAGTGCAATCACGGGTATGAGTGAACCCTGCCTGATTGAACCCTGCCCGCACTGCCAGAGCCGCCTCCGCCAAGCCAAGTGGGGCCGCACCGGCTGCGGCAGCCAGAAACACCGCTGCCAGGGCTGCAAACGTACCTACACGCCCGACCCTAAGAAGAGCGGCTACCCTGCCGATCCACGACGACAAGCCGTCCTTATGTCTGTGGATGGTCTCAATCTGCGCCGCATCGCCCGCTTGCTCTCGGTCAACCACCAGTCGGTCGCCAACTGGCTCAAGGCCTACCATGCGCGGCTCGCGGCCCAAGCCCCGGACCCGTCCTAGCCGGAGCAGGCGCAGACGGTCGAGCTCGACGAGTTGTACACCTTCGTCGGCTCAAAAAAGGCGGGTCTACGTCTACACGGCCGTAGAGGGCCACCCACACCATCGTCAGCTTGGCGGTGTCGGCTTGGCGGTGTCGGCTGGGCAGTGGTGGAGGAGCGCGACTGGGACGCGCTCCAAGGCGTGGTGGACCGGGCCCCGGCCGTGTTGCACTCCTTCAGCGACAGGTCCTACTTCAGCGATGGGTTCAACGTGTACCCGACGCTCTTGTACGCACCGGGGGGCCATGCGGTCGCACCGGGCAAGAGCCAGACCTACTCGGTGAAGGGGGGCAACGCGGACCTGCGTCACTCCCTGGCGCGGCTAGGGCGCGGGAGCCGCTGCTTCAGCCGGTGCATCGAGGCGCTGCGGCGGGCAGTTTTCCTGTTCGTGCACTGCTACAACGAGCGTCAGCTCTGGCGGCGGGCGCACCCGAGCGACAAGGCGGACGTGACTGCATTCCTACCGCTACTTACTTAGACACTCCCCGGGGGGGTGAGCAAAAATATTTTCAGGGGATGTCACATGCTCACACGGGGAATGGCGGACGCGGATTGCACCCCGTCTGCGTGAGACATCCGGTGAGTGAGGCGGGCAGCACGGTCAACCGGCAGAGCGGCCAGT
>JAYTRQ010000234.1:0-6065 GCA_043746125.1 Armatimonadota bacterium
CTGGATCGCCTCCCGGTCGTAGCCCGGCCCGACGTGTTCAGACAGAGCCGTGTGCCAGTCGTTCAATTCGTGCCCCTTAGCAGCTCCGATGCTCTGCGACCAGAGCTCTACGGGGAAGTGTAGGCCGTATTCCTCGTAGATCTGACGCCAGGCCTCATAGTCGGGCGTTTCCGTATCGGCCAGCAGGCCGTCGCAGTCAAAGATGGCTCCAAGTAGTGTCACACGGGTCTAGTTCGGGATGGGGAGGGGTGATTCCTGCGGGGATTCGGCCTCCCCGCCCTAATTCCGAGGAGCTGGATTAAGAGCTGAGGGAGGGGCAGGGGGGGCGAATTCCCGGTATAATACTCTTATGACAGACATCCTCATCCGCCGGGCTACGCTAGGGGACTTTGAACAGGTGGCTGCCCTACTGGCCGAACTGGGCCGGCCACAAGTGACGCTGGAGACGGCGCAAGCCGTCCGTGCTGTCTACGAGCGGCATGTCAGCCGCTCCGGCACAGCCTCTCTGGTCGCGGAGCGGGGCGGGGAACTGCTCGGTTTTATGTCTCTGGAAATCCGAGATCATTTGAACTACGTCCGCCCACAGGGCTGGATTCCGGACCTGATCGTCACCGAAGCCGCGCGAGGCCTGGGGGCGGCGCGTCTGCTGCTGACGCGGGGCTTTGACCTGGCGCGGGAGTGCGGCTGTGACTGGGTCCGGCTGGAGTCGGGGTATGCACGGACGGTCGCGCACCAGGTCTACCTGGCACTCGACATGACCAACGACGGCTACTACTTCACGAGGTCGCTTTGACACGTTTTTCAGTACGGTTTCTGACGCTCTGGCTGCTCCTGCTGGCTGCCGCCTTCATCCCGCTTCACGCGCAATCGCTGGGCAAGACGCTCGATAAGACACTGGAGGCACCCGCGCTTAAGGGCGGCCTCACCGGAGCGATCGTCTGCCGAGTGGCTGACGGGATGGTCTTGTACGCGCACAACGCGGACGTGCGGCTGATTCCGGCCTCAAATCGCAAGCTGTGGACGTCGGCGGCGGCCCTGGAACTGCTCGGGGACGATTTCACGCTGCACACCGACCTGTGCGCGACCGTCAAGCCGGACGCGGCGGGCGTCGTTCAGGGCGGCCTCTACTTGCGCGGTGGCGGGGACGGCCTGCTGTCGCCGGCCGATCTGGACGCGATGGCGCAGAGTCTGGCCCAGTCAGGTGTGAAAGAGGTGACGGGCGGCGTCTTGGGCGATGGTTCTCTGTTCACTGATGGGCCTTACGGATTTGGGTGGGAGTGGGATGACCTATCGGATGAGGAGTTCCCGCAGGTGTCCGCACTGGAGGTCAACGAGGGCGTGCTGACTGTCCACGTCACCCCAGGGACGCTCGCGGGCGATACGGCCGTTGCGACAGTTGACCCGGCGACGGCCTTCCAGTCGGTAGACGTGCAGGCAAAAACGGGGGAGGCAGGCACGGCAGAGACTTGTGCCGTCTCGCGGCCTTACGGTAAGGCAGCTTTTGTCGTTACGGGCATCCTGCCGCTGGGGAAGACGCTGGACGTCAAAGTCCCCGTCAATGACCCCTCCCTGCTCGCTGCCACACTCATGTGCGAGGCGCTGGCACGACACGGGATCGCAGTAGACGGGAAGGCCGCGGGTGGGAAGACGCCCCCAGACGCGCTCGTACTCGCGGCCCACGTCAGCCTGCCGCTGTCTCAGTATCTCGCCCGCATGAACAAGCCCAGTGACAACCTGCTGGCCGAGAGCCTGATCCGCATGGTCGGGGCTGTCAAGGGCAAGGGGGGCAGTTACGAGGCGGGCCACGCCGTTGAGACGCCGTTCTTTAAGTCTCTGGGCGTGGACACAGTCCCGCTCGCGCTTGTGGACGGATGCGGGGTGGGGCGGCGCAATTTCGTCACGGCCCGCGCTGTCTCTCAGCTCCTGCTGGGGATGCACCGCGAGAAGGACTGGCGGGTCTACTACGACTCGCTGCCCATTGCGGGCGTGGACGGAACGCTGAAAAGCCGGATGAAGGGCACGAAGGCCCAGGGTAACGTCCATGCCAAGACCGGAACGCTGGGCGGCGTCCGCGCCCTTTCCGGGTACTTCACGGGGCGGGGCGGAAAGCTCTATGCGTTCTCCCTGCTGATGAACAATTTTCCAGGCACGGCCCGACAGGCAGGGGCGGTCCAGGATACCTTCATCAACAAACTGCTCCCAGCCTTGTGAGGCCGGGAGACCCTGGGACGCGCAGGCTTGACAAAAGTTCCCCGCCTGTGCTAAACTCTCGCTATCGTCAAGCAAGGTTGCCTGATGAACAGTCCTCCGGCCCCGCGATGAAGCACCCCGGAAACCCTTTCCCGCTCTGGGAAACTCTTTCCTTTCTAGGAGGATGCTTTTTCGTGAAACCCAACTTCTGGCGTCACGCTCTCGGCGTTACGTCCCTTCTCCCACTGTGTCTGGCTGTCTACGCGCAAGCGCCAACAACGCCAGTACCCGCGCCGTCTACCGCGCCGGTCTCTGCCTCACCTTCGATTGCCCCGGCTTCGGCGGCACCCGCTGCCACCCCGGACGCTCCGGCTCCCTCCGCTGCGACGCCTGCTCCGGCGGCTGCCAACGTCAACGGCAGCACGATGATCCAGGACGATAGTACCAAGCCCGTCGCGGCGATGAACTCCCTGAAAAACCTCAACAACGCCGCCTTCACCCCCGAAGGCGCGAGCCGGGGCGATACTGCCTGGATGATCGTCGCGACTGCTCTGGTCATGCTTATGACGCCCGGCCTGGCCCTCTTCTACGGTGGCCTGGTTCGCTCTAAGAACGTCCTGAACACTCTGATGATGTCGTTCGTCGCGTTGGGCATTATCAGCATTCAGTGGATGCTCTGGGGCTATTCGGTGGCGTTCGGTCCAACGGCGGTGAATGGTCCACTTCACCTGATCATTGCCAGCCCATTAAGTTGGATGGGGCTGCGAGGTGGAGCAGGCGCGACGCCAGTCTCAAACGCGCCGACAATCCCTGGCGCGATCTTTATGCTGTTCCAGATGACGTTCGCGATTATCACGCCCGCCCTGATCTCAGGCGCGGTCGCCGAGCGTATGAAGTTCAGCGCGTACTGCCTGTTCATTCTGCTTTGGGCGACCTTCTTCTACGACCCACTGGCGCACATGGTCTGGGGCGGTGGCCTCATTGGAACTGGAAAAATCCACGCGCTCGACTTCGCGGGAGGCACCGTCGTCCATATCTCTTCGGGCGTCTCGGCTCTGGTCCTGTGTATGATGATCGGAAAGCGTCGCGGGCATGGGGCTGAGGAAATGCGTCCTCACAACGTTCCGATGGTGCTGATCGGCGTCGCCCTTCTGTGGTTCGGCTGGTTCGGCTTCAACGCCGGGTCTCAGCTCGCGGCGGACGGCGTGGCGACAGCCGCGTTTATCAACACCCACATCGCGACGGCCGCGGCGGCGATGTCCTGGGCGCTCATCGAGTGGGTCCGATTCAAGAAGCCGACGGCCGTCGGCTTCGGCTCGGGTGCAGTGGCCGGACTGGTCGCTATCACCCCGGCCTGCGGCTTTGTGAACGCTTTTGACGCTTTGATCATCGGCCTCGTCGTCTCGCCGATCTGCTTCTCGGTCATTCAGCTCAAAAGCAAGCTCAACCGCTATGACGATGCCCTGGACGTCTTCGGCGTCCACGCCTGCGGTGGGATGTGGGGGGCGCTGGCGACCGGCCTATTCGCCAACAGCGCCGTCAACTCCGCCATCCTCACTGGCAGCCCTCAGTTGGGCCGCAGCAACGGTATCTTCTCCGGTCTGCCCGGCGCGTCCATCGACCAGTTCGTCGCACAACTCGAAGCGGTTGGGCTGACGGTCACCATGGCGGTCGTTTCGACTCTGCTGATAGGCACACTCGTCAAGGCAGTCTGCGGCGGCCTGCGCGCCCCTGCTGAGGAGGAGGAGAATGGACTGGACGTGACCGAACATGGGGAAGAAGGGTATTCCGGCGACAACGCCGGGATTCCCGCCCTGGCTGGGATCGACTAATCGTCAAAAGGAGAAAATGTTATGGTTCGTATCGAGGCGATTATCCGCCCCAGCCGGCTGGACGAAGTGAAGAACGCGCTGGATGAACTGGGCATTCGCGGCATCAGTGTTACCGAGATTAAGGGCGCGGGCAAGCAGAAGGGGTATACCCAGCACTACCGAGGCTCGGAGTATCAGGTCAACCTGCTGCCCAAAGTGCATCTCGTCGTGGTCGTGGCCGACCCCATGATGGACCGTGTCATCGAGGCCATCGAGGGCGCGGCGCGGACGGGCGAGATCGGTGACGGCAAGATCTTCGTCACGCAGGTCTTGGAAGCGGTCCGCATCCGCACCGGCGAGCGCGGCGACATCGCCGTCTCGTAGGGCGTCGGTGAGGTACAATAAGGCCCTGGGGCATTCGTCCCAGGGCCTTTTTCCGTGTTGAAGGGGGAGCCGATGGACGTCCGCGAAATGCACGAGGGTAACCGGGTCGCCTGGAACGAGGCGGCAGCCCACTACGCAGAAACTTTGGAAGAGCGCATCGCCTTCCTGCGGGGGGGTGGGACCAACTTCTGCGACGCCGAACGTCCGTATCTGCACGATTTAAGTGACTGGTGCGGCCGGGCCATTCATCTCCAATGCGCGGGTGGAACGGACACGCTTTCGCTGTGGAACCTGGGCGCGAGGGAAGTGGTCGGCGTGGACATCAGCGAAGACATGATCGCTGTGGCCCGCGCCAAATCCGACGCCTTGAACGCCCCCGCGCAGTGGTTCCACAGCGACGTTTTGGAGACGCCTCACGAACTCGACTGCACGGCTGATTTGGTCTACACCGGGCGCGGGGCGATCAACTGGCTCCACGACATGGAAGGCTGGGCCGGCGTGGTGGCGCGTCTTCTCAAGCCTGGCGGCCGATTGTACCTGTTTGAAGGACATCCTTTAACCTGGGTGTGGGACCAGGAGGCCACTGAGCTGAGACTAGACCCCGTCTACGGCGACTACTTCCAGATGAGTGCACAGGATAGCCAAGGCTGGGGGCCGACGTATGTGGGTGAGTTGTCCAAGCCCAAAGAGCAGCTTTCGCGGAAGTACGAAAGCCAGAAGACCTTTGGCCAGGTCCTGAATCCCCTGCTTGCGGCCGGGCTGCGCCTGGAAAAGCTGGAGGAACACGCCGAAGAATACTGGCCGCAGTTCGAGAACCTGCCCGCCGCAGTCGTCGCCAAGTTGCCCAACACGTTTTCCCTGCTCATGCGGAAGGAAGCCTAGCTGATGGCCTTTCGCCCCTGCATTGATCTTCGAGATGGCCGCGTCGTCCAAATCGTCGGCGGTACGCTCTCTGACGACGGGGTGGGGACCGTCACGAATTTCGTGTCCGAACGCTCCGCCGCCGACTTTGCCGTGCTTTACCGCCGGGACGGTCTGCGTGGCGGCCATGTGATAATGCTTGGGCCTGGCAGTGAGGACGCGGCTCGGTCGGCACTCTCAGCGTATCTGGACGGCCTGCAAATCGGTGGGGGTATAAACGTCTCGAACGCCTGGTCGTGGCTGGAAGCGGGCGCGAGCCATCTCATCGTGACGTCCTTTCTTTTTGAGAATGGCGATCTGTCTCCCAAGCGCCTTCAGGCCATGACCCGTGCTGTTGGTAAAGATCGCTTGGTCCTTGACATGAGCTGCCGCCGGGGCGGTGACGGCCACTACTACGTCGCCACGAACCGCTGGCAGACCGTAACCGCGACGCGCCTTGACGCCGCACTGATTCACGGCCTGGAGGGCTTCTGCGCCGAATTTCTGGTCCATGCTGCCGACGTCGAGGGCAAGTGCGAGGGGATCGACGAGGAGCTGGTGTCACTGCTGGGCGGGTGGGTCTCGATCCCGACCACCTACGCGGGCGGAGCGCGGCGTTTGGAGGACGTTAATTTGGTCGAAACCCTCTCCGGCGGCAAAGTGGACCTGACTATCGGGAGCGCTTTAGACGTCTTCGGTGGGTCCGGCGTACGCTATGAGGACGCAGCCCGGCTGGGGCGGCGCGAGAGCGGCTGTGAAAATGGGTGAATCTTCCCTGAC
>JAYTRQ010000235.1:0-1870 GCA_043746125.1 Armatimonadota bacterium
TGTTTCTCCTGCCCAGCAGCCGCAAGCCTGAGAACAAAGACACCGCGCTTAACGCACGCCCGGAATTAGAGTTCGCGGCCTGAGTCCGCAGCACGTATCGTTAATCGCACTCACAGGCGTACGCCTTGTAACAAAAGTTTAGGGATTTAAGGGAGACCATCCAATGGCATTCGGATCACGAGACGAAATAACGCCGTTCGCGAAGATCAAGGTCATCGGCTGTGGGGGCGGCGGCACGAACGCCGTCAACCGCATGATTGACGCCGGCCTGACCGGGGTCGAGTTCATTGCCATGAACACCGACATCCAGGTGCTGGACATCTCGGCTGCCGATTACAAGCTCCAGCTTGGCGAGAACCTGACGCGCGGCCTCGGTGCGGGCGGCAACCCGGAAGTCGGCCGTTCGGCGGCGGAGGAGTCCAAGAGCGACATCAAGAAGGCGCTGGAAGGCGCAGACATGGTGTTCATCACGGCTGGCATGGGCGGTGGCACGGGGACCGGCTCGGCCCCGGTCATCGCCGAGATCGCCAAGGACTTAGGGATATTGACCGTCGCCGTCGTCACCAAGCCGTTCAAGTTTGAAGGACCCCGCCGGTCACGCCTGGCCGATGAGGGCGTGGACAACCTCAAGGACAAGGTAGACACGGTCATCATCATTCCCAATGACCGCCTGCTGGGCGTCGTGGAGAAGCGGGCGACCCTGGTGGAAGCGTTCAAAGAGGCCGATGACGTGCTGCGGCAGGGCGTCCAGGGCATCTCGGACATCATTACTATTCCCGGTATCATCAACGTAGACTTCGCCGACGTGCGCGCGATCATGCTGAATGCCGGCACGGCGCTCATGGGCATCGGCGTTGCGAGTGGCGACCATCGGGCCGTGGATGCCGCCCAGGCCGCCATCGCTTCGCCGCTGTTGGAGACGAGCATTGAAGGCGCCCGCGCCGCGCTTATCAACATCACGGGCGGGCCGGACATGACGCTGGCGGAAGTTCACGAGGCGACCGAGCTGATCCAGCAGGCCACCGACGCGGAAGACGCCAACATCATCTTCGGTATCGTCCAGGACCCGAACATGAAAGACGAAATGCGAATCACCGTCCTCGCCACCGGCTTCGACCAGCAGCGGCCCGTCGCGCCCACGCCCGTTGCGGCTGCGGCCGGTCGCACCGTCATGGCAGCGGGCGGCGGGCGTGGCGGGGCGGAAGTCGCCACCGCGCCTGAGGCAACGACCACGACCCAGCGCCAACCCGCCGACAACGACGTAGACATTCCTGCCTTCCTGCGGCGTCGCTAGGGATGATTGACATAAAGGCGGCCCCGGTAAATGCCGGGGCCGCCTTTTTCATGTCCGGCTGAGTACGCTCTCCAGCCAGTCGTCTACCCGTTCCTGCATCATCTTCCCTGTAATACCGTGGATGCCGAACTCCGCCCACGGTGGGTAAGGCTTAGGTGGGCCGGGCAGTTCTTCTACCAGGTCCAAGACGTCCCAATACGGGTGGTAGGTGAACGACGCGCCGGCCAGGTCCTCGTAGGCCCGCAGGAAGCGGTCGGCGGCGGCCAGCCCGTGGACGTGAATCAGATTCTTGCGGCACCAGGCGACGTCCACGTTTGCATCGCCCCGGCAGCCCATGGTCCAGTCCACGATGCCACTGATCCGGCCGTCCTGCCACAAGACGTTGTTCGGGTGATAGTCTCGGTGAATCAGGCACTCGGGCGCGGGCGGGGCCGGCCCCTGCGCGATGGCGAGGGCCTGATCCCAGAGGCGCGGGACACGGGACCAGGTGGGCGGCGTCAGGCCCGAGAGGTCCACGTAGGTCTTGTAGTGCCATGGCAGGTCTTCGGCGGGGACGGCGTGGACGGGCAAAAGCGC
>JAYTRQ010000236.1:0-17671 GCA_043746125.1 Armatimonadota bacterium
CACGAGAGTACGCACCAGCTTTTCGCCTATGTGGAAGTCGAGAGCGAGGCCCGCTGGGAGGCCATCGCCCAGACCGAAGTCTGCCGCCGCTGGTGGGCGTCCATGAAGGAGTTGATGCCCTCAAACCCGGACGACAGCCCGGTCGGCACGCAACTCAAGCCCGTCTTTTATCTGGAATAAGTTGCTGCAAGGTACAATAATCGGTAGACCGTGCTTCGTGAGCCGTCGAGAAAACGGCACACTCTGAGCATTCATCGCTGGAAGCGGCATATTGCCGCTGTCGCCGCCGTGATATTCACCACTGGCGCGATGATGACCTTTGCCAAGAACAGACTGTCCAACACAACCATCTTGGGCCATTGGCAGGGCTACACACTTCAGACGGGTGAAGCAGCAGGTCAAAAAGTTGTTACTAAAGTGCCACTTGGATTCACTTTTCGGCCAGACGGTCACGTCACCCACGACCACAATTTGACCGATGCCAGCTATGTGGTCTGTAACAACGCTTTGGTCTTCTACAATGTCCGTTCTCGCAACGCGCCCTCCCACCCTGTTCTTTGGAATGTAAGTCTTGTTGGCGACACGCTGACTCTGAGCGGCAGCGAACCGGTAGCCGTATTGCGGCGGGTCCGGTAACGACATAGCCTACTACTATGCTGCAACCATCTTCAACACGGTTGTTGCGACTGAACTTGGCCGATCAGGAGGTAATGTCGGATGACAAAGGTTGCGATATCTCCCGTGCCCGGCAAAAAAGGCGGCCCGCTCTACCAAGGCATCTCCGGCGATCAACACTCCGAGGGCAGCGCTATAGGCGAAGCTATTGACGCGCTCGCTGCCCGACTGCCCGAAGAAGAGAGGCTGGACGTGCTTGTTCATAGCCTCCGCTCGGACCGCTTCTTTGACGCGCGGCAGCAAAAGTGTCTCGCACTTCTGATGGCGCAGTGGCGTATCGCCGTGATCTGGGCCAGCCCCTACCGCCGAAAGTACGGGCGGAACTGGACAGCCTGATCCAAAGCGAGTTGAAAGCATCCGGCGAGCGGGCCGCTGTCCTCCTAAAGAGGACGACTGTGTATGAGTGCCGCAAAGCGGCAGTTTCCGGCGTCTGCGCCGCCTAGCCGTGCCTTTCAAGCCATGGTTTTTTCTAACATTTATGAACAACACCCTCACCCTTCAAGAACAGACGATCCTCTCTCAGATGCCGGACACGGCACAAATAGTCACCGATCCGACCGGCGTCGGCGTCTTCCTCAAGTTCACGGCGGAGAAGCCAGCCTGTGAACACGTCTTCTCCCTTGGCCCTGCGGTCGGCGTCAAGAGGTTCACCGGCGCCCATCGCTACGAGCCGTTCTGGATGAAACCGCAGACGGGGACGCGGCTGGGGCAGGTCGCCCAAGAGACCCAATACCTGCTCACGGAACGGGAAGATGGAACGTGCGTCCTGCTCGTGCCCCTTCTGGACGGGGCGTTTCGGGCCTCACTCCAGGGTGCGGGTGAGGACGGCCTGGCACTGGTGATCGAGTCGGGCGACCCGGCCACGGTCGGTACGGAGTTCGTCGGCCTGTTCGTCGCGGCTGGGCGTGACCCCTACACGCTGTTCGAGCAGGCCGCCCCCGCCGTCATGGCCCGCATGGGAACCGGTCGTTTGCGGCGCGAAAAATCGCTGCCGGGCTTCGTGGATCAGTTCGGCTGGTGTACCTGGGATGCGTTCTACCAGGACGTTTCGCTGGAGAAAGTTCGGGAGGGCTTGGAAAGCTTCGCGGCCGGGGGCCTGACGCCGAAGCTTCTCATTCTGGACGACGGCTGGCAGTCGGTGGAAAAGAAGCCGTCGGGGGAGCAGCGGCTGACGGCATTCGAGGCGAACGAGAAGTTCCCCGGGGACCTCGCGCCGACCGTCACGATGGCGAAGTCGGAGTTCGGCATTGAGACATTTTTGGTCTGGCACGCCATGACCGGCTACTGGGGCGGCGTGGACGGCGACACCCTGCCGGGCTATGGCGTCCGGCCCACCCGGCGGAACTTCTCGCAGGGTATTCTCAACAGTTCCGGGAGCTTTAACGATCACTGGTGGGGGCCGATTGTCGGCCTTGTTCCTCCCGATCACGCCTACCGGTTCTTCCAGGATTACCACCGGCACCTGCGGGCGCAGGGCGTGGACGGCGTCAAAGTGGATACGCAGGCGACTCTGGAAGGCGTCGCGGCGGGCCTCGGCGGGCGTGTTACTCTGATGCACCGCACCCACGAGGCGCTGGAGGGATCTGTCCAGACCCAGTTCGCAGGCAACCTTATCAACTGTATGTCGTGTTCCAACGACATGCTCTACGGGGCGCTGAACTCGACCGTGACGCGCACGTCTACCGACTTCTGGCCGGATCTGCCCGCCTCGCATGGGGAACACCTCTACACCAACGCCCAGGTCAGCGCCTGGTTCGGCGAGTTCGTTCATCCCGACTGGGACATGTTCCAGTCCGGCCACCCGATGGGCGGCTTCCATGCGGCAGGCCGGGCGGTCAGCGGCGGCCCGGTCTACGTCTCCGACAAGCCTGCCGCCCACGATTTCGCCCTGCTGCGGAAGCTGGTCTTGCCGGACGGGAGCGTCCTGCGCGCCCAAGAGCCGGGCCGCCCGACCCGCGATTGCCTCTTCCACGACCCGACCAAAGAAGACGTTCTGCTCAAGATCTTCAGCCGCAATAGGGGGTCAGGCGTCGTCGGCGTCTTCAACGCCCGCTACGCTGAGGGAGACTTCGAAAGCCTCCGCCTCACAGGCACCGTCGGCCCACTCGACGTGGAAGGCCTAGCCGGGGATCGCTTCGTCGTCTACGGGCATGGAGAGGGAACGACCCAGGTTCTGGGCCGGGAAGAAACGCACGCCGTCAGCCTGCCCTCGCTGGGCTACGACGTTTTTACCCTCATCCCGATTGACGGCGGTATGGCCCCGATTGGGCTGGCCGATATGTTCAACAGCGCAGGCGCGATCATGGCCCAAGGCTTCAGTGGCTCGGAGGCGTACGAGATGACGGTGCGCGGCGAAGGCCGGTTCTTGATCTGGACCGAGCGGACGCCGTCACAGGTAGCGCTGGATGGCGACGCTCTGGATTTCGCTTATGACGGCGGTACGTTTCTGCTGACGTTCACGCTCCCAAACACAGGGGGCGGGCGGCTCAGGATCGGGCTGGGGTAGGGGCGGGGTTCCCCCGCTCTCCGTTTCTCATCCGGCTCCCCAGAATTGGGGCGGGGGGGCCTTATCCTATCTTCGTCCCCTCCGGCAACGGCTCGTTCCCCCAAACCGGCCCGCCTCCCTGCTCCCGCCGCCAGGCGTCCCGCCACTTGTGCATCTCCACCGCCCCAATCGCCGGCATAGGCTGGCGCTTGTCCTTTGGCAGCATCGGCGCGAACGGCCGGTGCGGCTCCGCTTGATACCAGTACGCCACCGTCGCGATGTCCAGCGTCAGGCTGTTGGCGTGGCCGTGTTCGATGCTCGCCCGGAGCGACTTTTCGAAGTAGACCGGGTCTTCCAGGTGGAATCGGTAACAGTGCGTCCGCCCCAGCCACCCCGTCTCACCGTTGACGCGGGCGTAGCCGAAGTAGGGATGTGCGTACAGTTCTTTGGGGCACCACGACGAGTTGAAGTAGTCTTCCGTGCCCGTCCCATGCAGTGAACCAGGCCACGGCTCACCATCAATCAGGAACATGTCGTCGCCCTCACCGTACCAGAGCGGGGTGGGGGAGTCCACGAAGTAGTTGACGCCGACGTAATGCCCCGCGCCCTCGGCGTGAACGAAGATGTGGTTACGCTCGTCGGATGGGTTCTTAGGCTGGACGCCTAATGTCTCCCACTCGTTCTCCCGGTCGCCCTGACCGGCCTCAGGACCGGGCATCTGCCGGTTCCACCAAGCATGGAACCGCCCCATCTCCGGCCCGATCCCCGCCGTGTGCTCCTCAAAATCCACGTAGTAGTAGAAGCTGCTAATCGGGCTGTCCGACTGGTTTTCGACTTCGATCCGCGCCCCGCCGCCGAAGGGCATTGGGAAGTAGCAGTTTAGCGCGTTCCCCCCCGCTGGTGCGGCGGCCAGCGGCAGGCTGGCGTAATTGTACTTCTCGCCCCAGCCCTGCCCGAAGAAGTCGCCAATCGGTGCTTCGACCGAGGGAGACGCCTCGCCGTCCCAGAACATCCGCAGGACGGCGTTGCGGCGGATCATCAGGTCGTCACAGGCAATGGTGATCCAAATGTGCTTGACGACACCTGCCCCGGCAATCTCGGCGAGGGCTTTGGTCTCGCCCGCTTCAATACGGACGAAGTCATTGTTACCGCCGCTGCGGTCGTAGGACGAAATGCACTTGGTGCGGATGCCGGGACGGATGAGGGCAAGGTTGTGGAGGGGGCTGGACATAGGCTGTCTCCTGTGGTCGTTTGGCCCATGATACCCCATCGCTGGCATTGACTCTGCACCCCACACGTGTCACTATGTTACTCACTACAACTCACGCGAACGAGGCCTATTATGCTAGACACGCGACACACGTATCCCTGAGCGACTTCGTGAAAGACCCGGAATCCCACATCGCTCGGCTGAAAGAGACCCGCACCCCGGAAGTGCTGACCATCAACGGCCAAGCCGAGGCCGTGCTGCTCGACCCGGAAACCCATGAAAGCATGATGGAGCGGCTGCAAACTGCGGATGAGATTGCGGCGGTCCGCGCCATCATTAGGAAGGCTAAATGCGCCGGGCCGCGAGAGGAGATTTCGGAGGCCGAGATGGAGCGCAGAAATGCAGTGATGAAGGAGCTTGTGGAAGAAACAGAGCGGCTTGGATTGTACAAGTGACCGCTCCTGCTGTCTTGGATGCCTGCGTTTTGTACCCGCCCTCGCTGCGTGATCTGCTTATGCGTCTTGCTGTCGCCGGAGCCTACACGCCGCGCTGGACTGAAGTTATTCATGCGGAATGGATACGCAATGTGTTGGCGGACAACCCAAGCGTGACACCTGCCCAATTGGACCGCACCCGCCGCCTGATGAACCAGACTCTAACTACCAGCGTCGTGTCCGGCTACGAGGCCCACATTCGGACCCTCAGCCTGCCGGACCCCAACGACCGTCACGTGTTAGCCGCCGCAATTGAGGCGCAGGCGCCCCTAATCGTTACATTTAACCTCTCTGACTTTCTGAATGCCATTCTTCGGACGTATGGCGCTCAGGCGGTCCACCCGGACGAGTTCCTTGTCTGCCTTTTTGATGAAGACACGACTCTATTCTTACAGATCGTGCAGATGCACCGTGCCTCCCTGCACAACCCTCCGAAAGACGCAGTAGGCTACGTGCAGACGCTCAGGGCAAATCGTCTCAAAGAGCTGGCCCTACGTCTGGAAGCCGGCCTAAGCCGCCTCTGACTCAGGTATGTCGTCCACAACGTCGAGTGTCATCCTAACCAGACCATGCGGCACCTTCTTGACGCAACAACTCTTCATCACTGCCGACGGACCAGGAAATAAACCTGTGCCTCCTCAACGTTTCCTCATAGCAAGCTGAACAGAGAAGCTTCAGGTCGGCGAACTCCTCCGCGCGGTCGCTCCACCCACGTTCCTCTTCCAACACTACATCGCACCCCTCGCACCAAGCTTGAGCGGGCGCGAACACCTCTGCGGTGGAGGCATAAAAGCCCAGCCCGGACTGCTCACTTAAATGCCAACAGATAATGCAGTATTCTTTTCGGCCGTGGGTTGTGCACTCAATCTGCTGTCTTGAGAAATCCTGACCATCTTGATCCATTGCTGGCCCTCCCTTGTGTGCTTCGCTCCACCGGCCGTCCCGAGTGTACAGCTCTACAGCACAACGCCGTGCAATTACCCTCTACTTCTTCGACCCCGCCGGCAGCAGCTTCTTCAGCCGCGATAGCTCATCCCGCAGTTCCGCCGCCCGTTCGAACTCAAGCGACCGAGCTGCCTGCTTCATCTCTTTCTCGATGTCGGCCAGGGCGGACATGAGTTGGTCCAGAGGCAGAGTCTCCGGGTTGCGGTTGCGCGAGATGTTGTAATAGGACTTCTGCTCGGCGATCTTCTTGGACTCGATGACCTCGCGGATGGCCTTGTTGACCGTGTACGGCGTGATGTCGTGCTCAATGTTGTAGGCCACCTGAATGGCGCGGCGCCGATCCGTCTCACCCATCGCCCGCTCCATCGAGCCGGTGATGCGGTCGGCGTACATGATGACCTGGCCGCCGACGTTGCGGGCGGCCCGGCCGATGGTCTGGATCAGGGACGTGTCCGAGCGCAGGAATCCCTCTTTGTCGGCGTCCAGGATGGCGACGAGCGAGACTTCGGGCAGGTCCAGGCCTTCGCGCAGGAGGTTGATGCCGATGATGACGTCGTAGATACCTAAACGTAGGTCGCGCAGGATCTCCGTCCGCTCCAGCGTGTGAATGCCCGAGTGCAGATAGTTGACCTTGATATTGAGATCCACCAGGTACTCGGTCAGGTCCTCGGCCATCTTCTTCGTAAGTGTCGTCACCAGGACGCGCTCGCCCCGCGCCGTCCGCTCCCGGATCTCGCCCAGCAAGTCGTCAATCTGGCCCTTAGTCGGCTTAATGACGATCTCGGGGTCAACCAGGCCGGTCGGGCGGATGATCTGCTGGACGATCTGCTCCGAATGCTCCCGCTCGAACGGGCCGGGCGTGGCCGAGACGAACACGCACTGGCTGACCCGCTCCTGAAACTCCTCGAACTTGAGCGGCCGGTTGTCGCCCGCCGACGGCAGGCGGAAGCCGTACTCGATCAGCGTGTCTTTGCGGGACTTGTCGCCGTTGTACATGGCCCGGAGCTGCGGCAGCGTCTGGTGTGACTCGTCAATGACCAGCAAATAGTCGTCCGGGAAGTAGTCCAAAAGCGTGTTCGGGGCGGAGCCGGGGGCGCGACCGTCGAACCACCGTGAGTAGTTCTCAATGCCGGAGCAGAAGCCGACTTCCCGGATCATTTCCAGGTCAAAGCGAGTCCGCTGCTCGATGCGCTGGGCTTCCAGCAGCTTGCCCTGCTGCTGGAAGAGGGCGACGCGCTGGTGCATCTCCTCCTCGATGCCGATGACGGCCTGCTCCTGCCGCTCCGGGCTGGACACGAAGTGGGAGGCCGGGAAGACCGTGATTTCGTCCTTGGACGACTGTACCTCGCCGGTCAGCGGGTCCACAACCGTGATCTTCTCGACCTCGTCGCCGAAGAACTCGACCCGGATAACGATCTCCTCGTCGGCGGGCTGTAGTTCCAAGACGTCGCCCCGAACGCGGAACGTCGAACGGGTCAGAACTAAATCGTTGCGCGTGAACTGCATATCCACTAAACGGCGCAGCATGTCGTCCCGATCGTACTCCTTGCCCCGCTCGAACTTCAGGATGATCCGGGCGTATTCTTCTGGGGCGCCCAGGCCGTAGATGCACGAGACGGATGCGACGATGATCACGTCTCGCCGCTCCAAGACGGCCTGCGTGGCCGAGTGCCGCAGCCGGTCAATCTCGTCGTTGATGCTGGAGTCCTTCTCGATAAACGTGTCCGTGGAGGGGATGTAAGCTTCCGGCTGGTAGTAATCGTAGTAGGAGACGAAATACTCCACAGCGTTCTGCCCGAAGAAGTCGCGGAACTCGGAGCAGAGCTGGGCCGCCAGCGTCTTGTTGTGCGCGATGACGAGCGTAGGCCGCTGAACTCGCTCAATGACGTTCGCCGCCGAGAAGGTCTTGCCCGTGCCCGTCGCGCCCAAGAGCGTCTGGTACTTGTCGCCGCGACTTAGTCCCTGGGCCAGCTTATCAATCGCCGTCGGCTGGTCGCCGGAGGGCTTGTAGTTGGAGATAACCTTGAAATCCATCACGAACTCCTAAACTATCGGGTGCGCCGCCAGCCACTCGGCCGGCGTCACCGTTGGGACAGCCTGTGCGCCTCGTGTCAACATCTCTCGGTCCCAGGTGATAAGAAGCGTCCCAAACTCCTGTGCCAGTGCGACGTAGACGGCGTCGGCCCCGCGCAAACGAAGACGTAGCGCAATCTCCGCCCCCGCAACGGCACGATCTTTGGTTAAAGATACCAGATTGATGCCAGGCCAAGCCTGTATAGAGGCGACAGCCTTTTGAGCCAAAGGCAAGTCGCCCGTGGGGCGGACCACGGCTCCCGCACACTCCGGCAGGATCAGGGAAGGACAGTAGATGCTGCTGCCTCGGCTCTTTACACGGTCTACGAAGGCGATACTGTCCTTAAAGTTGCTGTCAGAAGGGATCAACGCAGACACGAACACGTTAGCGTCAACAGTCATCGCCGTTGCTCAGAGACAGCGTCCACCGCAGAAAGACCAGCCGGCCAGGCTTTTCCAACTTCTTCCGAAAGTTCTCTCAGGCTTTGCATCCATTGGTCTGGTGTCTGCTGCTCGCTCCCTGCCGTGCCCGTCTCCTCCGGCTGAACAACCAGCGTGGACCCTTCGGTCGCAACCACGTAACGAGCATAAGGCTTCGCCTCACCGAGCATTTCCGGCGGCAGGACAAGCCGCCCCGCCTCGTCCACCTCAATTACCTTAGTCATGGTTATCTCCCTCACGCAGAACGGCGGCCTTGAGACTAACCCCAAAGACCGCCACAAACCGATGTTCTATTATACCCGATACTGCCTATCTTGGAGCGTCCTAGAGGAAGGATTTGCAGGCAGCCGTGCCGAATTAGGACGCCATGAAACGCTTGCTTTTGCTCCTGATTCCGGCTCTGATGTCGCCTGTCTCCGCCGAAGCGCAGCAAACAATTCTCGACGTTGATTACGCTTCAAGCCTAACGCGGATTCACATTCAACGCGGCACGCTCAAATACGTCTGGTACACGGGGCGGAGTGATCCGAAGACGGGGAGGCCGAACATGGCACAGAGCCTGGCCGCCTACGACAAGCACGTCTCAAACACTCCCCTGACCCCATCCCAAACCAACTGGTTAAACGCCTGGGCGGATCGGAACCACGTTTTCGGTCTGCGGCGGACCTACCCGACAACGCAGCCTAGCTCCTACGGCACGGCGTTCCGGTTTACCCTCTCGGTCAGCCGCAGAGGCCGGACACACACTTCCACTTGGGATGATACCAGCCACGCAAAACCGGCCTGGACGGCGGCTCAGGAACTTCAGGCCTGGTGCGAGAAGGCCGTCAACCACTGCTGACCTGAATCTCGTTGCGGACCTTCTTGTCCGCCCCCAGCGCACGGCGCGCGATCTGACCCGCGAGGGCCTTGTCGCCCGCCGATTGGACGCTGCCGCGCAGGTAGACGCCGTCGGCATCGGCCCGGACATGGACTGTGCTTGGCAGGTTGGCGGCGGCCAAGGCGGCCGAGACACGCGACTGCATTCCGAGCTTGTCTAACTCTGGCCGGGCTTGTTTCTCGGCCTCCTGAGCCTTCTGATTGACGACGGTGGCGTCGTGGTTAGCGTCGTTCTGGGCGCTGTTGAGTGTTCGCTGGGAGCAGCCCGGCAATGTCGCAAGGAGCAGAACCGCCGCCACGTAGTGTCTTCCCATGCCGTAGTTGTTCCCGCCCGCCCTGCCGCTAAAACCGCAGATGGTGCGATGTGAGCCAGGCGATACGCCCCGCCCCGAAGACCAGCAGGACGACTGCCGCGCCCCAGCCCAGTCGGCCCGTCACGGCCGAGGAGAGCGGCAGGAGGGTGACGCCGCGTCCCCAGAAGAGGCCACTGCGGAGCCAGAGCAGGATAAGCACGCCGTAGAGCAGCCAGCCCAGCGGGTGCCAGTGCCAGGCCTCGTGCCAGTGCCCGTGGCCCAGGCAGACGAAGGCGCGGGTCAGGCCGCAGCCAGGGCAGGGCAGTCCGGTGAGGGTGTAGAAGGGGCAGATCGCGGGCAAGTGCGCGATCCGGCCGCCCGCGCCGGGGAGCGGGAGCAGGACGCTGGCCGCCAGAACGACGGAAAGGCCCGCCCACAGCCGACCCGCATCGGCACGTGCCCGTGTTTGTGGTGTTCCGATCATGGCAGCGGTGGCCGGGGCTGGCGCGGCGTTGGGGTCGGGTTCGGCGGCCAGGAGTTCTGGTCGGGTGGCGGACCGGACATGGCGGCCTGCCAGACATGGTTCAGTGAGTCTTGCTGCAAGATCGGGTTGAGAATCCCCAAGCTGCTGAATCCGCCGGCCCCGACTAAATCCAATACCAAGTAAAGGACGGCGTTGTCCGTCACGGGCAGGCCGACGCGCCGACACATCTCTGCGACCCGCTTGCCGATCCGATAGTCCCAGTAGACGTTCCAAAGCCCGCAGGTGACGACCGACAGCAGCACCTCGACGCCGGGTGAAAAATCCCGCTCGCCCAGAAACTCCTGCGTTTCTTCTGAAACAACGTAGATGAAGTACAGGTAATACAGCCCGCAGGTGATCAAAATCAGCACCAGTGTCAGAGCTGGATTGCGTGTCGTGCCTAAGCGCATAATGTCCTTTCGCCCCTTCCTCGTTTACGGCCGTGTCGGCGAGGGTACCTAAGTCCGTACAAACGTAACAATGAGCCGCTGCAGTTGCTGCGGAGAAAGTCTTGGACGCGATGAGTAAGTTAGAATCGCTGCCGTTGCTGGAACTCAAACTGTCTGCGGACCCAATGGCGGTGCCGGAGGCAAGGCACCGAGCGATGCGGGCCTGCACGGAAGCCGGCCTGACAGAGGACGATTGTTTTTCGCTGGACCTCGCTCTCGGGGAGGCTCTGGCAAACGCCGTTACTTACGGCGTGTCCACTTCGAGCGACGATCACCCCGTCTTCGTCAGCCTCTGGGGTTTTCAGGATCGTCTTATCATACAGGTTCGCGACCGGGGGCCTGGCTTTAGCCCGCCGCCCCCACCGTACCCCATGCCGCCGGCTTCCTGGGAGACCACGCACGGGCGGGGCCTGCCTTTGATGGAGACGCTGACCGACGCGATGGTCCTCTGCCGGGGCGACGCGCACGAGTGCGGCGCGTCTGTCTACCTCGTGAAAAAGATTGCCAGGAACGATTAGCGGAAGCGATCAGGAGGGCCGCCCGATTGTCGGCTCGGGACCGCTGATCTGTTCCCCTGTCACGTTTGGGTCGCCCATGTCCTCGCCGTCGCGGTGGCGCATCAGAAGGCCCGGCAGGAAGGGCACGGCCACGACGCATAGGGCCGTCGTCCCGGCACTGAGCAGGACGAGGCCGTTCCAGGGCAGGGCATGGCTGTCAAGAATCTTGGAGCCGACCCAATCCGCCCCGAACAAGGCGATGTTGCGTGCGCTCATCATCAGGGCGTAGCCCATGCCCTCCCCCCCGCGTGGCGTCGCCCGCGTCGCGAGATCATACAACGGCAGGACCCCAAGCGTCCCAAAGAAGCCGACGACGATTTCAATCGCGATCGCCTCAGAGTGCGTCGGGTGATAGCTCAAGTATAGCAGGGAAGCGACCGCGCTGATCGCGATCCCGACGAAAAGCAGGAGCCGCAGGTTGAAGCGTCGGCAGATCAGCCCGTAAGACGCCGCCCCCAGCATCGCCGCACCGCCGGACCAGAACTGGAGATAGCCGAGGAACTGGTCACTGAAATGCAGCATGTCCTGCTGCCGGTAGAGCAGAGGTGTGGAGAATCCGGGCGAGAAGAAGAACAGGACCAGCAGACCTGCCGCCGCCCATAACGTCCGCGAGGCCAAAGCCTGCTTGATCTGCCGCCCCGCCTCGCCCCAGACGTCCGGATTACGCACGGCTACGGGCTTCTCCTTCAGCAGAAAGAAGGCGACCACGGCGAGCGAGATCAAGAGGCCCGCTCCGATGCCCGCCGTCAGCCCGAACGCGCGGCTTGCGAGCCACCCGCCGAGCGGCCCGGCGAGTAGCGAACAACCTCCCGAAACAAATTCGCGCACCGACGAGACTCGGCCGGTTGCGCCGAACGCCTGCCCCGCCTCCACGAGTAGAGCGCCCATGATAGTGGACGCGACGACCATGAACAAGCCAAGCAAGATGCCGGCCGCCAGAAAAGTGTTGTAGTGGTGCTGGCTGAGGCTGACCAATCCCCAAGCGCCTGCGGCCAGTGTGGCGCTCCCGATCATATACCAGCGCCGCCGTGTTTTTAAGATGGGGTAGGCGTCCGTAATCAGCCCGAACAGGGGCTTCACGTACCAGGCCAACCCGGTCCAGAAGATGAACGCGGCTAGACCGCTCCGGCTCACGTGCAGGTGGTTCTTCAAGAGCAGCCGGATGGGCAGACTGCCCAGAACTTTGTCCTGGGCCATCGTCGTGATGAACACGGCGTAAGCGATAAAGATGAGGTTGCGCCCCAGGCTGCCGCGTGGCGCGGCGGTGGTGTCGTCCGCCGCTGCCAGAGGCGTTGCGGGCGAAGGAGGTCGCGTCCCGGTTTCTGTGACTGAATTGCTCATGCCGCTCGTATTCACCTAGCACTCCTGCTTTTCCTGCCCGTGCAGGCCCACAAACTCTTTTCTGCCGCACCGGTTCCTTTCACTACCGCTCCGTGTCTTATCAGCATCAGGAACTTAACCCAGCAGACGCGCCATTTCAAATGTATCTCTCTCGATTGATTAGGCAGGAGACTTTCGTGGCCACGGAATATGATCCGCCTGTTTGCCCCTCCGCGTTGCAAAGCACCCGGAGAAGCGACCGCAAGGCATTCGGCCGCCTGACTGAGCCATACCGGCGTGAACTCGTTGCCTATTGCTACCGCTTGACGGGTAGCCTGACCGAAGCAGAGGATCTGGTGCAGGAGTCGCTCCTGCGGGCTTATCGTGCCCTCGACTCGTTTGAAGGTCGTGCCAGTCTGCGGGCCTGGCTCTACCGGATTGCCCACAACCTGTGCCTCAACCACGTGGAACGGCGGCCTCCGGTCTGGCAGTCGCTGGATGAGATCAGCGACGGTGCCTTGGGCCGAGCGGCATCCGATGCCGGGGAGGCCGGGCAGGAACGCGAGAACGTCCGGCTCGGCTTCGTCGCCCTGATCCAGAGCCTGCCACCGCGCCAGAGGGCAGCACTGGTTCTGCGGGATGTTTTAGGATGGAGTGCCGAAGAGACCGCCCGGATTTTAGAGACGACGGTGCCGGCCGTCAAGAATGCCCTGGCCCGTGCCCGGCAGACCCTGGCCCGCCACCCGAACGGCGGCGACCCGGCTGAGGTGCGAGACCTAGCCGTCTCCGACGCCGACGCCCGCGAGACGGTCGCGCAGTGGGTGGACGCCTTCGAGAAGGGCAATACCGAGCGTATGGTGGCCCTGCTGACCGGTGACTGGAAGCCATCCCCGCCGGTGAAAGTGGTCGAAACTGGGTACAATGGATTGGCGAAAGACGCAAAGTTTTATGGGGAAGAAGCAAGAAAAGAACGAGAGGAAAGAACGCATGGCGAGTGACAATCGCGGCGAGCGTAACGATAACCGGCGTGGCGGCGGACGCCGAGACAGCAGCGATGGAAGCGGATCGGTTCCACGCAACCAGGAGACGGCCGTCCGCGCGATCTTCGTGCTGGACGAGATTCTAAAAGATACCGACCCGATCGACTCGAAGTATCAGTACCTCTTGTTGCTGCGGCACCAACTGGAAGTGGACGAGCAGCAATTCTCCGAAGCGCAGGAACTGATCGCCAAGTACGACGAGGCTTACAACAAGCTGACCGCGCCCGCAAACCGCATAGCCGTATTCCTGTCCGCCAATGAGGACGGAACGGCCAACATCGCGATGGGCGACAACGACTTCTACACCAACGTGGACCCGAACGTCGAGCTGGAGACGCTGATGCCTGGTACGCGCGTCAAGGTGAACGAGGCCTACGCCGTGGTCGGCGACCTCGGCCCGGCTCAGAACGGCCAGGTGGTCAAGGTGACCGAGGCCCTGGAAGATGGCCGCCTCCGCATCGGCGGCGACATGCAGGGCCAGAACACGCGTGTCGTGATGCGCGGCAAGGGCCTGGACGATGTCGTCATCAAGACAGGCACGGAAGTCCGCATGGAGCCAAACTTCCGGGTCGCTCTAGAGGCATTCCCGGCCAAGGAGTCGCAGGACTTCTTCCTGGACAAAGTTACCGAGATTCCGTGGGACAAGATCGGCGGCCAGCAGGAAGCCATCAGCGTCATCAAGGACGCCATCGAGCTGCCCCTGCTGTACCCGGAGCTTTACGAGCGGTTCGGCAAGCGCCCCCTTAAGGGCATCCTGCTCTACGGCCCGCCCGGATGTGGCAAGACGCTGATCGGAAAAGCCACCGCCTACAACATTACACAGGAGTACAAGACCCGGACCAAGCGGGACGTCAAAGAGTACTTCATGTACATCAACGGCCCTAAGATCCTGAACATGTGGCTGGGTGAGTCCGAGCGTCAGGTGCGTGAAATCTTCTCCACGGCCCGCGAGAAGGCCAAAGAAGGTTATCTGGTCTTCATCTTCATTGATGAGGCTGAGAGCATCCTGCGGACGCGGTCGTCGGGCCGGTTCACGAACATCTCAAACACCGTCGTGCCCCAGTTCTGCGCCGAGATGGACGGTCTGGTGTCGCTGGAAAACGTCGTCGTCATGCTGACGTCGAACCGCCCGGACTACATTGACCCGGCCATCCTGCGCCCGGAGCGAATTGACCGTAAGGTGAAGGTCGTCCGCCCGGACAAGAAGAGCACGAACGACATCCTGGGTATCTACCTGCACCCCGGTCTGCCCCTGGATTACAAGACCGTGGATGAGCAGGGCGGCGAGGAGCAGGCGCGTCGGCTGTTGATTGACAAGACGACCGAGTTGATCTGGGCCAAGACGCACGAGACCGAGTTCCTGGAAGTCTACCTGAAGAACGGCTCCGTGGACACGCTCTACTGGAAAGATCTAGTCTCTGGGGCGCTGCTGACATCGGTGGTGGAGCGGGCAAAGGACTTTGCCATCAAGCGTTCCATCGAGGTCAAGAGTACCAAAGAAGGCGTCTCGATGGACGACATGGAGCGGGCCGTCCGCACCGAGTTCAAGGAGAACGAGATCTTCCCGAAGACGGATAACATCGAGGACTGGCTCAAGCTTCTAGACTACGAGCCGGACAACGTCGTGCGACTGAACCCGATCAGCCCCAAGAAGGGCACGCAGACGACCCGCCGGAACGTAATCTAGGCTTAACAGCCTTTCGTGCAGGGGCGAACCCTCGCCCCTGCACACACAATTTTTGCGAAAACGAACTCACCGGGAGACACGACGCTTGCCGTTATTTGGCACCGAAACAGAATATGGGATCGCCGTTGAGGGCAAAGGTGCAGGCGATCTTGTTACCGAATCCCGGGCAGTCGTACGGGCCTACGTCGGCAAAATCGCCGGTCCATGGTACTACAAAGGCGAAGACCCGCGCAATGATATGCGTGGCTTCCATGTGGATCGGCTGAACTACGACCCGGAAGATGCTAAACTGGACGTGCCGGGGCAGAAGCCACTGCCCGTTGAAGAAGAGCGTGCCGACCGGGTTCTGGTGAACGGGGCGCGGCTGTACAACGATCACGGTCACCCGGAATATTCGACGCCCGAATGCGCGTCCCTACTGGACCTAGTGGCCCACGATAAGGCTGGGGAGCGGATTGTCCTGGCCTGTGCCAAAGCCCGCTCCGCCCAGCCGAACGCCACTCAGGTACAGATATTCAAGAATAACACGGATTTTCATGGGTCGTCGTACGGCACCCATGAGAACTATCTCATCCCGCGCGCGACGCCGTTTGCGCAGCTGCTTTCGGGCTTGCTGCCGTTCTTCGCGACCCGCATCTTGTACGTTGGTGCGGGCAAAATGGGGATCGAGCCGAAGGGCGACACCAGCCTCTATCAGATCTCGCAACGGGCTGACTTCTTTACCGAAGAGGCGTCTGTAGACACGTTGCACCGGCGGCCCCTGGTGAACACGCGGGACGAGCCGCACGCTGACCCGCGCGAATGGCGGCGCCTGCACGTCATCTGCGGTGACGCCAACATGTCTGAGTACGCGACCGCCTTGAAGATTGGCACAACCTATCTGGTGACCTCGCTTCTGGAGCAAGGCTGGCAGCCCTGGGTAAAGCTCAAAAGCCCGGCTGATGCGATTAAGCAGATTTCGCGCGACCAGAGCTACAAGTGGGTGGTGGAAGCTGAGTCCGGCAGCATCTCCGGGATAGACGTCCAACGCGTCTACCTGGCCGCCGCCAAAGAGAGACTGTCTGGGCGCGGAACCGATACGGACTGGACCCTGCGCGAGTGGGAGCGAACACTGGACGCTTTAGAGTCCGATCCGTTGTCTCTCGCAGACCGTCTGGACTGGGTCGCCAAGCGCAGTCTTCTCGCCGACTACGTCGAGGCAGAGGGCGTCGGCTGGGACGATGAAGCCTTGCCTTCTTATGACCTGGCTTACAGCAATGTTGACCCGGAAGAGAGTCTGTATTACGCGCTCGAGCAGGCTGGTGAAATGGTACGCCTGACGACCGACGAGGTCATTGACGCCGCCATGACTAAGGCACCCGTAAACACCCGCGCGGCCATCCGGGGCGCCTTGGTCAGCAAGTTCGCCGACTCCATCGGCGTTCTTGGCTGGAACAAGGTCGTTCTGCGGACTGAGGAAGAGTCTTGGATGGTTGACCTGGACGACTATTTGACGCCCGCCTCCATGGTCGGCGTGATGGACGATATCCGAGCCGCCGGCTCGCTCGACGATTTTCTGCGCCTATTCCGCGCCCACGGCAAATGACGCCGACCCACAGGATTCCCGGCTTCGCCCGTCGAATCTATTTGAGACCATACGACTAACCTGAGAGGAAAACAAGACCATGCCCGCCACCGATGAAGACCGCGCCACGCGGCCCGCCGGCCCCGCCGACCCGCTCCGCAAGGACGGCGACGAGTCCGGCCCCAGCAAGCCCGACGTCCAGCGTCCCGACCGGAGCGACCTGCTCAAGCGTATGAAGCGTGTGGATCCGGATCAGGCCCGCCGCTACCGCCAGCGCAGCGGCGAATAACCTCCGAGCCTTGTAGGGGCGGGGCTTGCCCCCCCCCTCTTGTTTTCTCTGCCCGTCTTAATCTGTCCGTCTCAAGAAGTTGACACCCTATGCTGCGTTTCCCCACTGAAAGCGCGGGCGGCTTTGCTGACCTGTTCGCTGAGAAAAGTTTTGGATATGATCGCCTGCCCCTGCCGACGCCGGTGCCGAATGTGCCTGGCGCCCGGGACGTTGACACCCACGGCACGACCGTGATCGCCGTCAAATACAAAGACGGCCTGATCAACGTGGCCGATCGGCGTGCCACGGCGGGCTACACCGTCATGTACGACCAGGCCGAGAAAGTGCTCGCTCTGGACGACTACACTCTGATCTCGATCTCCGGCTCATTCGCCAAGAGCGTCGAGGTTGTGCGCTACCTGCGCCACTCATTCAAGTACTTCGAGCGCTCCCAGCTTCAGCCCATGTCCCAGGAGGGCAAGCTGATGGAGCTCCAGCGCGTCATCGCCAACAACGTTCCCGCTGCCCTGCAAGGCATCGGCGCGTTTATCCCCATCTTGTCCACGTTTGACCGGGACACGAACCAGGGTCGAATCTACTTCTACGACGTGCTAGGCGGCCAGTTCGAGACGGCCGAGTACGGCTCGGCCGGTAGCGGCTCGGCCCCCATCAAGGGTGCGTTCGAGTACATCCTAAAGACCAAAGGCCCCTTCCGGGAGATGGACCGCGTGACCGCCCTGCGTGAGACATTGACCCTTCTGGATATCG